>CAZRUT010000127.1:2540-4134 GCA_964603215.1 uncultured Nitratifractor sp. | reverse complement strand
CGGTAGAGCATGTTGGCCCAAACCTGGGATTCGGTCCCGCCGGCACCCGGGTGGATGGTGACGATTGCGTTGGCACCGTCATGTTCGCCGCTGAGCATCATTTGCACCTCCAGCGCCTGAATGTGTTCGTTCAGGGCCTCGGCATCTTCGTAGAGCATTGCAAGGGTTTCCTCATCCCCCTCCGACTGCGCCAGATCGAAATATTCCTGTGCATCTTCCAGAGCATCCCTGGCCGCATCATAGGTGGACAAAACCCGTTCGGTGCGGGTTTTCTCTTGTGAGATTTTTCCCGCATGGGCCGCATCCTGCCAAAACGCAGCATCCTGCTGTGCCTGCTCGATCTCTTCCAGGCGCGCGCGCAGCGTATCGGGCTTGACAATATGGGTAATGTTGTCCATTTTTGCGGTGAGGTTTTTGAGCATTTCACCGTATTCGTAAGCGTCCATAGTGCCGTGTATTCCTTTTGGGGGATTATTTGGTTAGAATTTTACCTGAATATATTCGAAAGTGGGGTTAGTGATGAAAACGATCAAAAGTATATCGGCGTGGCGCGAGATGCGCCAATCGCTTTCGGGAAGCATTGGCTTTGTTCCGACAATGGGTGCGCTGCATGAGGGGCATGTGAGCCTGATCCGTCGTGCGCGGGCCGAAAATGATTATGTGGTCGTTTCGCTTTTTGTCAATCCGACCCAATTCCTCGAAGGAGAGGACCTCGATGCCTATCCGCGGCGCGAAGCGGCCGATGCGGCGATCTGTGAGCGGGCAGGGGTGGACGCCCTCCTGATGCCTGCCGTCGGTTCCCTGTACGGCCCCGACGAGTTGGCGATCGGTGCACCGGCGGTCCGGGGGTATATTTTGGAAGGAGCCAAGCGGCCGGGGCATTTCGACGGCATGCTTCAGGTAGTGATGAAACTGCTCAATCTCAGTGGCGCTACCCGAGCCTACTTCGGTCAAAAAGATGCACAGCAGCTGGCGCTGATCCAGCAGATGGTCCGGGATTATTTTCTGGATGTTGCCATCGTGCCGTGTCCGATTGTCCGCGACCGCGACGGATTGGCTCTGAGCAGTCGCAATGCCTATCTGAGTTCCGAAGAGCGTCAGCGGGCGCTGGCCCTGTCGCAGGCGCTCCGCCGCGCCACGGACCGAATCGGGCAGGGAGAACGCGACGGAGCGGCGATCCGGTCGGTCATGCTGGAGACGCTGGCCGACGTGGACCGGATCGAGTATGCCGCGATCGTGGACCGGTCCTTCCGCCCGCTGGATCGGGTGGTGCTGGGAGAAACCATTCTCCTGGTGGCCGCCTGGGTCGGCACGACGCGCCTGATCGATAATGTCTGGTTGTAATCCCCAATTAGATACAATAGTCTATTTTTGTTAGGAGTTGTTTGATGTCTGCCTCTGCCCCGACGCTGCTACACATGCTGATCGATACCTGCGAAGCCCATGCCGACAAAACGGCACTGATTTACCGTGTACAGGATCAGGAATATGCGGTGCGCTACGGTAAGCTGTTCGACGATGTGCTTGTGCTGGCACGTGCATTGCGAAAAAAAGGGATCCAAAAAGGCGACACAGTGATGTTCGTCTGTGACAA
>CAZRUT010000127.1:0-2530 GCA_964603215.1 uncultured Nitratifractor sp. | reverse complement strand
TGGTGACCGATTTGGCCCTGATCGCACTGGGGGCTGTTACCGTACCGCGCGGTCGCGATACCCCCTCGGGTGAACTGGCATTTATTATGGAACATGCCGAGAGCCGTTTCCTGATTCTTGAAACGGAAGCCATGTACAAACAGCACCAAGAAACCATCGCCAAACTCAAGCAGCTCAAAGCAGTCTTCGTGGTGGAGTCAGAGGGGATCCACACGCTGTTTGACCACACGTATGCCTATCAGGACCTGCTCCGAAACCGGGAGATTTACGGTGAAGATATCGACGCATTTCGTGCGCTGCGCGATACGCTCAATCCGGAAGATATCGTCACACTGATGTACACATCCGGCACCACAGGCAAACCCAAAGGGGTGATGCTCAGCCACAAAAACATCATGAAAAACCTTGAAGTGCTTCCGGAAATCATTGCCTTGAGCGAAAAGGATGTGTGGCTTTCGATTCTCCCGTCGTGGCATATCTTTGAACGGACGGTAGAATACCTGATCCTCTCGGGCGGGTGCACGATGGTGTATGCGTCGGTACGGACGTTTGCCGCCGATTTGCAGCATTACAAACCGACAGTGGTGGCGACGGTGCCGCGCCTGTGGGAAGCAATGTATGCCAAAATCAACACCACCCTCGAAAAGCAGAATCCGAAAAAAGCAGTTTTGTTTCACAAGCTGATTGCCGTCTCTTCGGCCTACCGATACAATCGGCGTGTTGTGCGGGACGAGCTGCCCCGTTTTGTACCGTTGCGGTTTTGGCAGCGGGTGATTCCGGTCAGTGTTGCACGCGTGAAACTCCTCTTTTTGGCGCCCCTGTACGCGCTGGCACAAAAGAAATTTGTGGCAGTGCAGGAAAAATTTGGCGGTCGGCTCCGGCTGGCGATCAGCGGCGGCGGAACGTTGCCGGAATTCCTCGATGCGTGGATCGATGCGATCGGCATCCGTATCGTCAACGCCTACGGAATGACGGAGTGTGCTCCGGCGATTGCCGGACGGGCGCTCAACTGTGATACCTTCGGTACCCTCGGGCCGGCGGTGGCGGGGACGGATCTGAAAATTCTCGGTGAAGACGGCCGACCGGTACCGTGTGGTAAAGCAGGCGAGATTGCGGTGCGGGGTGATCAGGTGATGCCCGGCTATTATAAAAACGATGCCGAAAATGCCAAAGTATTTACGCCGGACGGCTATTTTCTGACCGGCGATCTGGGCAAGCTGACGTGTCGGGATGAGCTGGTGATTACCGGGCGCTCCAAAGAAGTAATTGTCCTCGCCAACGGTGAAAATGTTGATCCAAGCCGCATTGAGTCTGCAGTGGCGGCACTGCCGTTTATTCAGGATATGATTGTTGTCGGACAGGACAAAAAAGGACTCGGGCTCCTGATCGTCCCCGATCTCGATCATCTCAAATCGTGCATTGCCGACAAATATGGCAAGGCGATCCATTCACTCGACCATCTCCTCGAAGACCCGCAGCTGATTGCCACGATCAAAAACGAGATCAACGCCCTGCTCAAACGCAAAAAAGACTTTAAATCGTTTGAAAAGCTTCAGGGGATCGGATTTCTCAAAGAGGAATTCAGACTGGGCGAAGAGTTGACCAATACCTACAAAAAGAAACGCCGTGTGATCGAAAAAAAATATCAGGAACTGATCGACCGACTTTTGGGGTGAGAGTGTCTATCGCCGACCCCATATCAGCAAAAACCCTCCCAGAAACAGTGCCGAGACGAGGATAATCGCTGCGCCGGAGCTGAGATTGAATGTGTAGGATCCGATCAGCCCTATGAGGGTAAACAATGTGGCCAGCAGGCCGGAGATTCCCATCATCCCCAGCAGAGATGCAGAAAGTTTTTCGGCGATATAAACCGGAATCGTGAGCAGTGAAATGACGAGGATGAGGCCGACAACCTTGATTGAGACGACAACGGTCAGCGCCGAGAGTACGAGGATGGCGGTGTACACAAGCGGGACATTGATCCCGCGCAGCGCAGCGTATTCGCTGTCATAGCTGACAGCAAGTATTTCCCGGTACCGCCATGCTATGGTGACCACAATGGTCACCAGCAGGAGCCCCATAAAATAGAGATCGGATGTCTCCACAGCGAGGATGGAGCCAAACAGGTAGCTCATCAGATCCACATTGTAGCCCGGTGTTAGATCGACCAGCACCACTCCGATGGCCATCCCGACGGCCCAGATGAGGCCAATGAATGTATCGATCCGGCTCCGGTCGCGGAGGGTCAGCCAGGCGATCAATAACGCAGCGCCCACAGCGAACAGGGAAGCACCCACAAAGATCGGCATGCCCAAAAAGACTGCCAGTCCAATCCCGCCGTAGGATGTATGCGCAATGCCGCCGGCGAGAAACACCATGCGGTTGACAACCACGAGGGATCCGATGATGCCGGCAGCCAGGCTGACGAGGATTCCGGCAATGATGGCATGTTGCACAAATGTATAGGAGAGGGCTTCGAGCATCAGGGCGCCTCCGTTTCGGGAGATGAATCATCGCAATCGGCACACAC
>CAZRUT010000126.1:1147-4157 GCA_964603215.1 uncultured Nitratifractor sp. | reverse complement strand
ATCGGAAATCCCCACAGCATGGGTCGCGACCCTGCCATGCCTGCGGATCGGGTTCGTGATATGGGGCGCAAGATACGCAGCGGCCAACGGTGGGAGGCAAGACTGCGCAACCAAACAAAGGAAAAAGGATTCTATTGGGTGCATGCCGTGATTGAACCGATTTTCAACCGACGGGGTCGTATTGTCTCTTATACTGCCATCCGGCAAAACATCACCAATGCCGTCAAACTTGATGAGCTGAATGCAACACTCGAAAGCCGCATTCGGGACGAGGTAGCGAAAAACCAACAAAAGGATCAGCAGCTCATCCTCCAGTCCCGGCACGCCCAAATGGGAGAAATGATCAGTATGATTGCCCATCAATGGCGCCAGCCGCTTTCGGCGATCAGCAGCCTCAGCGGTGCTTTGGAACTGAAAGCAACACTCGACAATCTGGGCCGCGAAGAAGCGGCCAAACATGCATCCAGGATCACCGAATATGCACAGCATCTCAGCCGGACGATCAACGACTTCCGGGATTTTTTCCGACCCAACAAGACGGTAGAGCACACCACGTATCCGGAACTGGTCGATAAGGTGCTGAGCATCGTTGACGCATCCGCGCAGACTGAAGCCCTTGCGATCGATGTTGTCCACACGCACAGTGTTGACCTCTACACATATCCCAGCGAGGTCAAGCAGGTGATCGTGAATCTCATTAAAAATGCCGAAGATGTGCTTCGGGAGCGCGCGACCGCTAATCCGTTTATCCGCATTGTATCGGACGGACCCGTGCTCACGATCGAAGACAATGCCGGCGGGATTCCCGAGCCCGTCATGGAAAAAATATTTGATCCATACTTTTCAACAAAATCCAAAAAAGACGGTACCGGTCTGGGGTTGTATATGGCCAAAACGATTATCGAAGAGCATTGCCGGGGCGCACTGACCGTGACCAATACAGAACACGGTGCCTGCTTTAGCATCCGGCTGTCCGATGTGCGGACCGACACCGACACACCAAGCAAAACCTCACCAAAGGAAACCGATGGATAACATAAGAGAACTGGTGCATGCGACACAGAACATTACGCTGCTGTATGTAGAAGACAACAGTGAAACGCGCGCATCTACGCTGGTTGTCCTGCGCGAATTTTTTCAGGAAATTGTTGTGGCCACCAACGGCGAAGAAGGCTTGGCGTACTACAACACCCATCCCATCGACCTCATCATCACCGACATCAAGATGCCCAAAATGGACGGTTTGGAGATGAGCCGCGCCATTCGCGAGATGGACGCAACAATTCCCATTATGATTCTCTCCGCCCACAACGAGAGCGATCTGTTTTATGCCAGCATCCAGACCCACATCACTTGCTACCTTTTCAAGCCCCTCGATATTACCCGGTTTGCCCATGCGCTCTCAACCATTATTGCCAACATGACACTCAAAAAAGAACTCAAAAAAAATGAGCACCTCCTGGAGCAGTATCGCGCAGCAACCGACACCATTGCCATCGTGTCCAAAACCGACCCCAGCGGGATCATCACTTATGCCAATCAAAATTTCTGCGACATATCCGGCTATACGCACGAAGCGTTGATCGGACAAAATCATAACATCGTTCGTGATCCGACGGTGGACGGGGATTTTTATGCCCAATTGTGGCACAGAATCCAAAAGGAGAAAAAGGTGTGGCGCGGCACCATCAGGAATCGGAGAAAAAATGGTGAAATATATTACGTCCAAAGTGCCATCACACCCATTGTCGATGCCGATGGAACCATTATAGAATACATGGCCGTCCGATATGATATCACCGATGTTTTGCATCAGAAAAAGCATCTTGATGATGCACTCGACGCGATGAAGAACCCTTTGGTGATCTATATGAAGATCGAGAACTACCAAACGCTTCAGGAGCTCTATCGCCACGAAGAGCTTCGGACCATTTATACCAAACTTTCCAAAGACATTACGCGGTACATCACCCCAATGTGCAATTTTCGCAAACTGTATGAGATGGATCACGGTGAATTTGTGATTGCCGTAGAGAAGGAAGACGTTCAGTACCCCATGGAGGATTTGATCAAGAAACTCAAAGAGATGCAGGAGAAAATCGACCCCTACATCATCCTCTCTGTTGTTTACGAAGGGGGCGATGTGCTTGACAGTGCCAAGCTGGGCATTGACGAAATGGTGCGCACCAACAAAGATTTTATTATTGCAAACAATTTTCTCCAAAAGAAAAAAAAGCATGCCCGCGAAAACATTCGAACCCTCTCGTCGGTCAAAGAAGCGATAGAGCATTATGGGATCATCTCCTATTTTCAGCCCATTGTCAACAATAAAACCCGGAAAATCGAGAAATATGAATCGTTGGTTCGGCTGGTGGACCTCCAGCGCAACATTTTTACTCCGGAACACTTTCTCGAGATTGCCAAGCGCGGCCGCTACTACCTGCAAATCTCTTCCATCGTGCTGGAAAATTCGTTTGCGGCTTTAACCCATACCCAGCACACAGAGATCACCATCAACCTCTCCGGTTTGGATATCGAGTCAAAAACACTGCGCATGCTGATTCATGCACTCCTGGAACAATACAAAGCGGATGCACACCGTATCGTGTTTGAGCTGCTCGAAGACGAAGAAGTCAAAGATTTTAATACTGTGTTTGATTTCATTACCCATGCCAAGCAATATGGAGTCAAGATTGCCATTGACGATTTTGGCAGCGGGTATTCCAATTACGAACGCCTGCTCGACTATCAGCCCGATATCGTCAAAATCGACGGCAAACTGGTCAAAAATATTTTGACCGATAATTATTCGGCATCCATTATACGCTCCATCGTCAATTTCGCCAAAGACCAAAACCTTAAAACCGTAGCCGAGCATGTGGAGACCGAAGCAATCTTTGCCCGGCTTGCGGAATTGGGGATTGACTATTCTCAAGGCTACCTTTTTGGCAAACCAAGGCCCCTGAAAGAGCACATACTTTCCGAGGGTGCCCTCAGGAAGTGAGCCAGG
>CAZRUT010000126.1:0-1137 GCA_964603215.1 uncultured Nitratifractor sp. | reverse complement strand
TGATTTTTTTTCGATACGATTCCGCATAGACTTTCATACTAAAGGAATGCGATGAAACGAAAAAATAGGAAAAATAGTTTTCAAATACATTGGATACTTTTTGGTACTTTCCTCCAGCTGAATTTTGCGTATGCCGGCAAAAACACCGGGAGCAGTATCGGCGATATTTCAATATGGTTTGCCCTCTTTGGGCTGGCAGCGATTGGCATTTTCTCCCTTTATCTTTCTTCCGAAAAAATCAAAATCCTTACCCGGAAATTTTCCGATCTGAAGGCCATGCAAACCGAGATAGAAGCCCGCCAGAATATTTTATTGGGGGTGATCGGTGAGCGTCTGGAGACCTCCACGCACGGCATCCGTCGCCACCGGGAAGTGCTGGAGGGGCAGAGCGGAGAGACGATCGACTGGGAACTGATTCGTCGTGAAATGACCCGTTTCCGTCGGGATGAATACCTCCTGAACGATGTGATGCAGGATTTGCAGGATTTTTCGGCCATCCGTTCGGGGAAACTGACGTTGGCGGCAGTACCGTTTGCGTTTTCTGAAATGCTCAAACGACTCAGTCAGCATGTTGATCCCCACTATTTTCTCAAGCGGAATGAATTGATCTATCGATTCGATCCGCAAGAGAGTGTACGTTTGACGGGTGATGCACGCCGCATCGAACAGGTGCTTGGTGTCGTGCTGGTCGAGTTGGGCCAGGGAATTTATGACAGCACAGTGATCCTCTCAATCACTCCGGAGCGTCCGCACGGTTCGGTACGTTTCGACATACTCGTTTTGCAGGCCGGCGAGGAGATGCAGGCTTTTGAAGAGATGTTTGGTGGCACGCTGGACCTTGACGCGGCGCAGCACTCCGGACGCAAACTCAAAAGCTACATCGCTTATGAGTTGATCCGCCTGATGGGTGGAACGATCACACCGGTGCTGAACCATGAGGCGGGGATTCATTACCGCATTACACTGCCGTTGCGCTCCGAAGGGGCCCGGTCTTTTTCTGCTGTTTCGGATGTGCCGCTTCTCATTGTGGCGCACAATGAGGCGACGGCGTTGTCGGTGGGTGATATGCTGCAGGGCAGAATGGAGCCGATGCTGATCGATCAGCACGTTACGGGGGCAAATGATGTGCCCGATCTT
>CAZRUT010000125.1:0-4164 GCA_964603215.1 uncultured Nitratifractor sp. | reverse complement strand
TTCATCCTGCGGATGATGGTGGATGCTGCCGCGGAAATTGACCGGGAGACAGTGGAGCAGGAGTACCGCGGTCAGGATGCGCCCGAAGCGTACCGGGCAGACATCCTGCGTGATCTGGAGCGCATCCGCCCTTACCTCCGGGAGGACGATGCGGTGCGCCTGGACGATCTGTATCGCGGTGCCGTGGGGCGCACGCTTGTGTCGTATTATTTTCAGGGGTCTGTCCCGGCAGAAACCATGCTGGCAGCGCGCATCGGGTTTGCCCGCCTTGACGAAGAGGTGTCGATCACCTGAAGCACCCGAAATCGCCCTATAGCCGCGTGTCAACCAAAAATCGGTATAATCACCTCCAACACATTTTGCAAAGGTAACCGTTATGCTTTCACACCGTATTCAAGCCCTTTCTCCTTCGATGACTATTGCAGTCTCCACCCTCGCACGTGAGCTCAAGGAACAGGGAAAAGATGTCATCAGTTTTTCGGCAGGAGAACCCGACTTTGACACCCCGCAGCGCATCAAAGAGGCCGCCATCGAAGCGATCCGTGACGGATTCACAAAATACACTGCCGTCGCCGGCACGCCCGAACTCCTCAAAGCCATTCAGGGCAAACTCCAGCGCGAAAACGGCCTGACGTACGCCACGCAACACATCATCGCCAGCAACGGCGCCAAGCAATCGCTCTTTAATCTCACACAGGCACTGATCGATGCCGGCGACGAAGTGATTATTCCGGCTCCCTACTGGGTCACCTATCCCGAACTCGTCAAGTATGCCGGCGGGATTCCCGTCATCATCGATACCGAGGAACGCGCCGGATTCAAAATCACCGCCGGACAACTCCAAAAGGCAATCACACCACGGACCAAAATGCTCATCATCAACTCCCCCTCCAACCCGACCGGGTCGGTATACAACCGTGCAGAGCTCGAAGCGCTGGCCGAGGTACTCAAGGGGACCAAAGTCGTTGTCGTCAGCGATGAAATGTACGAAAAACTCCTCTTTGACGGGACGACGTTTGTCTCAACTGCTGCCATCAGCCCCGACATGTACCGCCGCACCGTCACCGTCAACGGCCTGAGCAAATCGGTTGCCATGACCGGCTGGCGTTTTGGGTATTTGGCCTGCGCCAGCAAGGAACTGGTCGGCAAAATGAATTCGCTCCAGTCACAGAGTACCTCCAACATCAACTCCATCACCCAGAAAGCCGCCATCCCGGCGCTCAACGGCGCGGTCGATGATGATATCGAACAGATGCGTCTGGCCTTTGAATCCCGTGCACACGAAGCCTACGAACTGATGAACGCCATCGACGGGCTCAGCGTCATCCGTCCCAAAGGGGCCTTCTACCTCTTTGTCAACACCCAGGCCGTCAGCAATGACTCGATGCAGTTTGCACAGGATCTTCTTGAGCAGTATGGTGTCGCCGTCGTACCGGGTCTGGCCTTTGGGTCCGAAGGGTATTTCCGTTTTTCCTATGCCACCGATATCGTCACGATCCGTGAAGGGATCCGACGGATTGGAAAATTCGTCAAAGGATACACCCACATTTCATCATAAGGAATCACCATGAAAGCTTTGGTTCGTCTGTTGCTGCTTGTCCTCTTTTTCTATGCTGCTGCCACCGGATGGCTATATGTCAAGCAACGGGAACTTTTGTTTGTCCGCGATGCTTCTCCGGCACCATTGGCCGGTTTTTGGCTGCAGGTGGCGCCCCACACCCGCATCTGGATTGATCGTCTGAATCCCGGACAGCCCAGGGCGCTTCTGTATTTTCCCGGCAATACGACCAGCGATTGGGACGATCCCAGGCAACTGGCCAAAGTCCTCCCCGACCATACAATCTATTTCATGCGCTATCGCGGATTCGCCAACAGCGAGGGGCGCCCGTCACAAAAGGCACTTTATGCCGATGCACTTTCCGTGTTTGACTGGATCCAAAAAGGGCACAAAACAATCGATGTAATGGGGCGCAGCCTCGGAACCGGCATGGCCGTCTATGTCGCATCCCGGCGCACAGCGCGCAGGCTGATCCTCACCACCCCTTATGACGGTATCCTGCTGGCCGCCGAAAAAGCATACCCGTGGATGCCGGTATCCCTGCTGCTGAAAGATCCGTTTCCCAGCTTCCGTTTCGCCCCGAATGTTCAAGAAAAAACAGAGATTATTTTGGCCAAAGGAGACCAGAAGATTCCGTACGAAAGCAGCAAAAAGCTGATCGATCTCTTTCCGAAAAAGCCGGAAGTCATCACCCTGAGAGGCACCACCCACAGCGCCATCGTGCGCCACCCGCTCTACCGGAAAACCATAGCCGATTTTCTCAAATGACTCACCCCACCCAGCCGCGCACGGCGGTGGAAAAATAAAAGCTTACCAATCCCACAACCAACCCCCACACGATGGAGGCGGGAAGGTTGAGGAGGGTGAATTTTTTGAAATCATACTTGGTCAGCCCCATAACGATGGGGACGAGTGTTTTGACACCATAGATGTATTTTTGCAGGAAAACCACCATCCAGCCGTATCGGCGCATCAGGAGATTGGTCCAGGCGATTTTGCGCTTGTGCTTTGTGAGATATTTTTGGACTTCTTTTTTGTTGGTTTGCGCCAAATAAAACAGAACCGTATCACCGACAAAGTTCGCAACCGTTGCAATCAGAATCGAAAACGTGATATCCATGGTTCCCATTGCAGAGAGGATCCCTGCGCCGATCAGCCCCAGCATCCCCCCGCCAAACGAATAATAAGCCAGAATCAGATAGCCGTAGGTCGCCAGTGAGTGCAGGATATCCTCCATCGATCAGTAGCTTTGGCCGAAACTGTACTTGAGGCCGGCTGCCAGGCGCATATTGTTTTCACCTGATGCCGAATAATGGTCGGTGAACTCGGTCATCAGGGACGTATCGCCGCGCAGTTGCAGTTCCACACCCGCGCCGACGGTCCCATAAACAAAATTGCCGATATCAATCGCTTCGGTTCCCGCAATCACCTGCACCCCCAGACCCGTTTTGACAAACGGTGTCCAGTCGGTATTGTTCTCGATGTACCACATCACATTACTCCCCAGGCGCACAGCATAATCACGACGGCTTGTGTTGAGGTTGGCATAGTCCAGGGTGAACTGCAGCGCATCGATATTCCACTGCCCTTCCGAAATATTGAGATTGCGGTTGATCTGGAGGCCGTACGTTGCGCCGGAATAGGTCGCAGCCGTTGCGGCGGTCGAACCATACCCCACGTTGAGGGATAGGGCATTGTCGTACAAATCGTTGTCCGCAGCAAAAAGTGCGGCGGTCAGTGACATGACCCAAAAAATTTTCTTCATCATTGTCTCTCCTTTGTGAGTCGCTATTCGGGAGTATAGCACAATTTTTATAAATTAATAGTAAAAAATATAATTTTATCTAAGCTGTGCTAAAATGCGTCCAAATCCACCCACCAAGGAGACACACATGGCCCCCCATACCCTCATCATCGGTGCCGGAGGCGTCGGCAATGTGGTCGCGTTCAAATGTGCCATGGCCGCAGAAACATTCGGCACCATCACCCTCGCCAGCCGCACGCGCAGCAAGTGCGATGCCATCGCCCGCAATGTGCTGGAGCGCACCGGTGTGACGATTGCCACTGCCCAGGTCGACGCCGATCGCCTCGATGAAGTCGTGGCACTCATTCGGGCCACCCAGGCCGACATACTCATCAATGTCGCCCTCCCCTATCAGGACCTCACCCTGATGGATGCCTGCATCCAGACCCATACCGACTACCTCGACACGGCCAACTACGAGCATCCTGATGAAGCCAAATTTGAATATGCCGCACAGTGGGCACGCGATGCGGCATTCAAAAAAGCCGGTATTATGGGGCTGCTTGGAAGCGGATTTGATCCGGGAGTGACCAATGTATTCTGCGCCTACGCTCAGAAACACTACCTCGATACCATCGAAACGATCGACATACTTGACTGCAATGCCGGCGACCACGGCTACCCATTCGCCACCAATTTCAACCCCGAAATCAATCTGCGTGAAGTGAGTGCCAAGGGGCGCTATTGGGAAAACGGCACCTGGATCGAGACCGAACCCATGGCAATCCGTCAAACATGGAACTACCCCGAAATCGGCCCCAAAGAGAGTTATCTGCTGTACCACGAAGAGATGGAATCCCTT
>CAZRUT010000124.1:0-4171 GCA_964603215.1 uncultured Nitratifractor sp. | reverse complement strand
TGCGATCGGGTGGCCCAATACTATCCGACCGAACTCGATGCGCTGCATGCCAGCATCGATGCCCTGGAGCCATTGCTCTTCGAGATGCAGATTCACCGCTATCTTGAAACGCTCTGGCGCCCCCTTTCCGTCGCCAACAAAGCGATCGACCAGTATCAGCCCTGGACCTTGATGAAAGCAGGGCGCGAAGAAGAAGCTATGGCACTCAACGGTCTGATCGCCACCATCCTCGCCCATGTAGCGGTGATGCTCCACCCCGTGATGCCCAAAACGACCGATGCGATCGCTGCGGCACTGGGCTTTGCCATTGACCCGCAACACTTTGCACGGTTCATCCGGGACAAACGCCACCCCGAGGACTTCACCGTTGCGAAGATTCCACCGCTCTTCCCCCGAATCGAAAAGCAGCTTTTAGCAGAAGCCACGCAGCCCAAAACTGCCCAGAAGGCACCGGAGACTGCTCAGAAACCGGCATCAACCCCCGAAGGGATTGCACTGATTTCCATCGATCAATTTTTCCAAACTTCCCTCAGAATCGGTACGATCCTCGAGGCCGAAGCGGTCCCCAAAAGCAAAAAACTTCTGCGACTCCAGGTGGATCTGGGCGAAACGTCACCCCGTCAAATCATCGCCGGAATCCGGGAATGGTATGCCCCCGAAACACTGGTCGGCACTCAGGCGTGCGTCGTGGCCAATCTCAAGCCGGCCAAACTGATGGGCTTGCGCAGCGAAGGGATGCTTCTGGCCGCCCAGGATGAAGACGGCCTGAGCCTGCTGCGCCCCGAAGCCCCCAAACAGCCGGGCTCCGAAGTCCGATAGATGACCGTCGAAGATATTCTGAACCTCACCGAAGGGGTTTTGCGCAACACGCCGGAGATTCGTGCCGTCGAAGGAGCCACTGCTTTTCCTTCCAAGGTCGATCCCGGCGATCTCTTTTTTGCTGCACGCCCCGAAGATATTCGGGCTGCATTGGAGCGGGGGGCTTATGCAATCGTCCACGAAGGGGATGTTCCCGTATCCGATCCAGAAATCGCCTGGATCGGCGTTGCCAGCGTTGCAGAAGCTGCCTTCCGTCTGCTGCGGTATGTGCTCCTCAAAAAAGAAGTAGCATTATGGACACTCGCACCGCACGAGATGAGTTTTCTCCGCCAAATCCTCACCCATCGGGGGAACATTACCTTTCTCTCCGCAACATGGTACAAAGCCTTTGAACAAATCCTCAACGGCGACGGCCATCTCTTCGTCAGCACCGACGCAGCGCTGCTCGCTCGGATTCAGCCCGATGCCCCCCGTCTCGAAACCGAGGCCGAAGGATACCGGATCAGCGACACCCTCTTTCGCACCACATTCCGTGTGGGAAAATATGTTTATCAGGATCGAGAGCTGATCCCATTTCACTTGCCCCATCTTATGCGCGTCGCTGCCTTTTGCGATGCCCATGCACTGCCTTATGCCATGGACAAAGTGCGCTACACGCGCCATTTTATCCCGGTCTTTGTGAACGGAAAATTCGAAGTCGTTGCCAAAGGAGCCAGCGACCGTGTGCTGATCTTCACGGACAATGTATCCGATATTGTCCAGGCACGCGAATACATTCGCTATCAGGCCACATGGGTCAAGAGCATCGTGCTGACGCCACCCAAAACCAAAGTGGAAAACGTCGAACGCCCCCACTGGTTTACGACACCGGACGAAGCGCATGCCATCCTCAAACAGTTTCATTTCAATTATGCATTCATCTATGCGCTCGACCGGGAGGTACTCAAAAGCTTCCGGCCCCAAGAAGGGGAGACGCTCTTCTAAGCCCCACGCAGTATTTGGAACAGCAGAAGACTACTTGTTTTGCGCATAGACCTTGACGCGGTTGCGCCCCAGCTCCTTGGCCAGATAGAGCGCTTTGTCGGCATTTTGCAGCAGGGCTTCACACACATCTTCGTCGACATGCTCGCTGACACCGGCACTGATGCTGACGGGGATCTCCACGCCGTTTGGCGTTATGTAGGGTGTTTTCTGTACAATCTTCTGGAGCATCTGTGCGATCTTTTCCCCTTCTTGCGCATGGGTATTTGGGAGCAGGATGCTGAATTCATCACCGGCATAACGTGCCAGCAAATCCTCTTTGCGCAGGCGTTTTTTGAAGAGTTGCACAATATGCCGAAGGACTTTGTCCCCCACCAGGTGACCGTGCGTATCATTGATCTCTTTGAAATCATCGACATCGATCATGATCAACGAGAGGGGTTGTCGCAGTTCGTGTGTCTGCTCGAAGTGTTTCCGGGACAGTTCAAAAAAGAGTCGTCGGTTCGGAATCCCGGTCAGCGGATCGGTGTGGGCCATCTCTTTGTACGTTTTCTCACTCTCTTCCAGTTCAGCCACATGCTTGCGCTCATCGGTTATATCGCGCGAAATACTGAGCAGGCCGATAATATGGCCGTCGTGATCTTTGAGAATGGTTTTGTGGGTATGGAGGAGTGCCTGCTCGCCATTGGGGCGCACAACCCACTCCTCGAACAGGCTGTCGCGACGCTCATCGATCACTTCTGCATCCCGCTTGCGAAATTCCATCCCCTGTGCTTCACCGAAAATCTCCAAATCGTTTCGCCCCATTACATCCGCGTCGCTCAGCCCAAAAAAGTCCTTGAACGCACGGTTGCATCCGATGTAGATTCCGTCTCCGTCGCAATAGTTTTTGCTGTAGATCAAGTTTTTGTCGGCGTCGAGCACAGCACGCAGGATTGCCCCGTGAAAAATACTTTTGGCATCATACTTTTCCATGGTTGCTTTCTGGTGCCATTGGATGCAGAGGTACGTATGTCCGTCTGTTTCCGTCTGGCTGAAGCTGGCATATACCGTTATCGTTTCACCGTCGGCCCGCCGAATCTGCCACGGGTGAAAATGGTCGGATGTATCATGCGTCCATGTCGCATCCGGCAGGTTGCCGTCGGCACTGATGCGGGCAAGCGGCAACAGGAGCAGCGGATCGCGGGCCGGGTAGCCCAAATCTTCGAGCGCCTTGTTGTTGCAGTCGATGATCATCCCCTTGTCGGCAATGATTGTGCTGGTAATGGCATTCCGAAACAATTTTTTATACATATCACTCCCTTCTGCCGCACTTCTGAATATACAATTATAATCTAATCAATATGCTATTTTATCATTTTTATATTAATACAATATTGTTTACAGCCGCTGCGCACCGCTTAGCCCACTTTTTTTTGACAATATTATACTATAATTCCATAACACCAAGTACGGGGAGTACGTGATGCACAAATTATTCTCGACATTTTTGGTACTGTCTGTTGCAGCTTTTGCAAAAGTCTCACTGCTTTTCTATTGCGGCATCACGATGGTACCGGCTGCGCTGGAAGCCAAAGCGGCATTTGAAAAAATGCACCACTGCACCATCACCATCATCCAGGGAGGAAGCCAGGATCTTTACCGTTCGATCAAAACCGCCCAGAAGGGCGACCTGTTTTTGCCGGGAAAAAGCAGCTATACCGACCGGTGTGCTCAGGCAGGCAATGTCCTCTATCGGCGCACTGTCGGCTACAACCGTCTGGCGCTCTTTGTCCCAAAAGGCAATCCGAAACACATCAAAAACATGGAGGCCCTGCTCCGCTCGGATCTTGTGACCTCAATCGGCAATCCGGCCACCTGCAGCATCGGCAAGGCGGCCGAAGAGACACTGATGCGTTATGGCGGACATGCGTATCTTGAAAAAGTGCAACACAATCTGGGGCTCTATGCCGCCGATTCACGCGACATGAACCATTTGCTGGCAACCGGACAAATCGATGTGGGGCTCAACTGGATGGCATCGGCGCACACCAGTGAAGCACGGAAGGCCGTCCAAATTATTCCTGTATGTGATCTCTACTCGATGCCACAGCCGTTGACCATCGCGACGCTCCGTTTCAGCCTCCATCCCAAGCTGGCCAACGCGTTTGTCGATTACCTTGCTGCGCCGATTGGCAAAGCCATCATGGACAAACACGGATTTGGGCATGAATAAGCGCATCATTGTTTTGGCCCTCTTTCTGGTATTGGCACTGCTGCTCCTTTTGGGTGTTCAGATTCTCTTCTCGTCCATTGTTGAGAAGGAGAATCGGACCGAAAAGGTATTTCAGACGCGGCAAATCATCGCTTCGGATATTACGGGCCGGATTCA
>CAZRUT010000123.1:0-4191 GCA_964603215.1 uncultured Nitratifractor sp. | reverse complement strand
AGGAGTTTGGCGGGCAGTGATGGGATGATGCGGGGCGGAGGCGCGAAAGCACCTTCACTTCCCTGTATACAAAAAATTGCTATAATCACTATAGGGTACGATAAAGCCACACCCACTCTGGCATGACAAAGGAGAAACCCATGCACCGACGTACTGCCCTGCTCATCTCCGGATTGGCACTGCTGCTGCTGGGATGCGGGCCCAGCCAAAACGAAACAACCGTCGATACGATGGATCCGGACAGCCTCGATCTCGCTCAGGCAATACAAGACGGAAAAATCCCTGATTTTAACCGCTCCGACCCCATCGAAGATCAATACCTATCGGTGATAAATTATTTAAGAAGCTTAAAGATAAAATGCAATGATTCTCTGGGGATTCAGGGTCCATCCGGCACCGAAATGGAGTGGAATAGCCTGATAGCCGACGCGGCCGAGGAGCACAGCGAAGATATGCGGCTGAGCGTCTATTATGGCCACCCCGGTTCCGGAACTGCTCATGATACAACCGGACAAACGTTTACACCCGCGAGGGCCAGCACCTTTTCGGAACGGATAGAGCGCAACGGATTTTCCGCTACAATGTCGGCAGAAAACATTGCCAAATCTGAAGCATCCTATGCATTGCCGTCGGATTATTGGCTCACGACAATGGAGGGATGGATACAGAGCGATCATGGCCACTGCTCCAACATCATGCACCCGAGTTTAACGCAGTTTGGGATGCACGAATCACGCGCAGCAGTGGATGCAAGCGGCAAATACATCATTTACTGGACACAGGATTTCGGTGCGCCATAGCTTGGGGCTCTTGGCCTGACTATGATGTCCCGTGGCTTGTTCGCGGATCCGGATTTTTTCTACGGTCCTTGGCGACGGGATTGCCGGCAGCATCTACGATCGGCCCATGAGGATCCGGGTGAACAAACCGGCGGTCCTGCTTGGTGCGGAGACGATGGGAAATCTCTGCAGTATTTTTTTCTTGGGATTCGGCCAGTTTTTGGAGCATCTTCAAGTCCAGGCGATCCAATCCCATGATGGTGTTGACAAACAGTTCTGCCATATACTCCAATTCTGAAAACGGAAACGGGGCATAGCGTAGTTTGGCTTTCTCCAAGGCCTGCATTGCACGGAATGATTTTTTGTATTGGCGAAGATAACGATCGACCTCTTTTTTGCCCTCTCCCTTCCTCGCCACTACGGAAACAGCGCCCATCTCGTGCATCTCCTGGGCAGAGTAAATTTTGGTCTGGGTAATGATCTCATCTGCATACCTGGGACCGACCATTCGAACCAAAAAGCTGTATATCCCCGAACCGGGCAGCATATTAAACCGCATTTGCTGGAGCCCAAATCTGCTCTGTTCTTCGGCAATAATCTTTCCGAAGGATAATGCTTTTTCAAAACCGCCGCCCATGGCGTCACCTTCGACGAGAGCTAATGTGTGAATAGGAAGACCGAAATTGGTAAAATTCAGATGCATCGCTTTAATGGCTAACTTTGCACACTGTTCCATCTTTTCTCTTTTTTGGTTTTTCGCAACCGAGTATATCGTCTCGACATCCCCACCGAGACTAAAAATATCTGGGATTTGAGATGCATATACAAAAAATTTAACCGGAGTTTTTGGTTTCATGTCATGGTGGCGGAAATAATCGATTAATCCTGTTTGGGTTTCATGTAGTTCTTGCAACATTGAAATGTTTAGGCAAGGACATTTTTCAGGTTTCCCATAGACCCAAACTGCTTCTGTGTAGGCATCATAGCGTAATGAAACTTCTTTTTTGTCTTTCAAATAGTGCAAAAACTCACGATCCATTTTCATCCTTTTTTGTTGTATTGGCGAGCCGCAGGACATCGGAGGATGGCATGGGCCTGTCAAATAGATACCCCTGCATGAGGCGGCACCCGTGCGCTTCGAGAAACGCACGTTGCCTGTCGGTTTCAATCCCCTCAGCCACAACGCTTAAATTCAGACTTTTTCCCATAGCCACGATGGTGTGGACCAGAGCTTCATCATCCGGATCGCCGGGAACATCATCTACAAAGGATTTATCAATTTTTAATTTTTCTACCGGGAGTTTCTTGAGGTACGAAAGGGACGAATATCCCGTTCCGAAATCATCGATCGCCAACTGGATCCCCAAATCCCGAATCCGATGCAAAAGTGCAATCGCGGCATCCGGTTCCTGAAAAGTATAGCTCTCGGTAATTTCAAGCTCGAGCCAATCGGATCGGAAATCAACACGGGCCAGTATTCTTTTGAGGATCGGCACCAGTTTGCGATAGGCCAGCTGTTTGACCGATAGGTTGACCGAAATACGCCGGGGATCGAAGCCATGGCGGTGCCACACGATCAGGTCGTGTGCAACCTGCTGCAACACAAACCCTCCCAGAGAAATGATTAGCGAGCTTGATTCAGCCACCGGAATAAATGCGGCAGGAGAAACAATACCCCGTGCAGGATGCTCCCAGCGAATCAGCGCCTCCAGACCGATCCATTGATCGGAAGCCGTGTCGGTAATCGGCTGGTAGTAGACGACAAATTCGTTGTTTGTAATTCCACGCCGAATGTCGGTCTCCATGTTCAGGTGCGCCATGAGCTTTTCGGTCATCTCTGTTTTATAAAAATGCGATGCGTTCCGTCCGTCATGCTTGGCACTGTACATGGCGGTATCAGCACATTTGAGCAGTGTATCGGCATCCATGCTGTCCCGAGGATAGAGACTGATTCCGATACTGACCGTAATATGCATCTCATGGCCCCCTGCCCACATAAGCTCTGAAGCGATTTTGCGAATTTTTGTGGCGACTGTTCCCGGCAAAGAGGGATCCAATATCCCCTCAAGCATCAACACAAACTCATCGCCGCCCAGTCGCGCCAATGTGTCCGAGTCGCGCAAGTGCCTCTTGAAGCGTTGGCTGATCGCTTTGAGCACATCGTCGCCGACATTGTGTCCATAAAGATCGTTGATGGTTTTAAAATGATCTACATCAATAAACAGTAATGCCAGCATGGACTTGTTGCGCTTGCTTTTGGCCAACGCATTGTTGAGCCGATCGAGAAACAATGTTCGGTTTGGGAGCCCGGTCAGAGGATCATAATAGGCCAGTTGGCGGTAGGCATCTTTCTGGGCAAGAAGCTTTTGCGTCTCTGCCGCAACACGTTCTTCCAATCCGGAATTTGCTTCTTCAAGTTTTTTTTGGATTCCATCATTGCGCGCTTCATACATATGTATCAGAATCGTAAACAAAATGACATACCCAATCATCAAAAAAAAGATATGGGCATTTATGGCAACGCCTGACAATGCAAAAAGTCCCACCAAAATCACAATAACACCTAAAGCCACCGCATATCCTGACTGTTTTCCATCAAGGAAAAAAGTGAACACCAACAAAATCAAAAACCAACCCATACGCATATATTCTTGAGGATAATGCAAAATCGTTGCCACTAAAGTAACTGTGGCCGTGGCAACGAGCAATTTGACCGTGATCGATAATTTATCTTTATTGATCCTTAAAAGCAATAATGCTGAAAAAGCGGAAAACAAATAGATTACATTGAATATGAATAAATACATTTTGGAACTATACTGGTTAGCCATCTGCAGGAATGTAACAGTGACAACAAGAAAGCTTGATATACTAATTACCGTATTTAAAAGCACAAATTTCGTCTTGAGCTCGTATTCATCCTCATCAAATATGTGGCCGCTGGTCAGGAAATTATTCAGCTTACTCATAAGCAGTCATTTTGATCATCATAAGAGGTTGATATATCATATCATTACAGTGCATCCGTAGTCTCCTCCTATAATGTTTTTGGGGCATAGAATACCATAATTTCTTAACTATTTACAAGAGTGTATTCTGATAAAAACACTTGCAAAACATTAGAATCTAAATCAAAATCAAGAGGATATCAGTACACGCTGTTGCCCATGACGGCATGCTGGGGTGGTTTGGGAATATGGGAATGTAATAGTTATGTCAGAGTATGTATTTTCTCTTTCTCTGCGGCCGAAACCGCAGAAGAAAGAAATATGGGGAGGTGTTATTCCACCTCGGCGTCGATGACATCGTCATCGGCTGGTTTCTGCTCGGCACTGCCGCCGGCTTGCTGATGGGCAGCGGCGGCTTGAGCGACTTTTTGTTTTAGTTCATCTTGTGTCATGTTGAAACCTAT
>CAZRUT010000122.1:0-4220 GCA_964603215.1 uncultured Nitratifractor sp. | reverse complement strand
AAACTTTGCCCGGGTCAGCATCCACTTTTTCATCGCTTCAAGTGCCCGGATCACGGTGCGGATATTGCCATGGATAAAAATGGCATCTTTGCGCATCGCTTCCGGCGTCGGCGGTTTGGACTGCAATGCCCCTTCGAGCGCTTTTTTTACCGGCGCCCATCCCCGGCGCCCGATTGCGATCTGTTCTTGAATCTCTTTGGCAGGAAATGTTTCTTCGATGGCGGCGATCGTCGCTTCATAAAGTGCAAGCGATGTGCGGAGTTGCTCTTTGGGGAGCTTGTAAACAACGCCTGTGCCGATCATGGCATACGTCTCGAGCATGTGCCGCATCTCCGACATTTCATGCCCCAGAGCCTGCACGGCATCCAGCGGGGTCCGGATCTGGGCAGCCTGGCTTGCCTGAAATCCCCATATCACCATCACCGCGATCCGAAAAAAATGGATCATATTTTTCATCGTGACATCCCTGAATTATTTGGATCATCATATGATACCATAAATACATCATGAAAAAGTTATGGGCGCGCCAGCGTAAAAATATTCTTCCCGCTTTCATGGCGATAGCGCAGAGTCATTCCGTGCTTTTTGGCAATGGCATCGACAATATAGAGACCCAGGCCAAACCCGTCTCCCTGATGGGCGTCGCCGGCGGAAAATGGGGTAGTGTATGCGTGGAGCGGGCGGGAAAGCGGGGCACCGTCGCTGACAAAATCGATGCCGTCTTTGCCCGAAAGAATGGTGAGATTTTTTCCGTATTTTCGGCCATTGTCGATTAGATTTTTGAACGCGATACTCATCGTAGGAAAATCTGCTTCGATCTGTTCGTGGGCAATATTGCCCGGTATCGGCTCTTCGAGATACAAAAGATCGCGCGCTTGGTCGATCAACTCGATCACGCGCACCGGACGCAGGGTCAGGACCGTATCCGATGCAGTGACTTGTTCCATATGTCCCAACTCTTTGAGCAGGGACGCCAGACGGGAAAAAATCGAATCGAGCATGGACTGGGTTTTGGGGTCGTCCACCAGTTCGGCAAGAATCTTTCCTTTGGTGACCGGCGTATTGAGCTCATGAAAGATGTTGCGGACAAACAATTGGCGTGACTGCATCAAGCGCTGGGTACGGTGCGCCGATGCATAGAATGCATTGCCGACCTGGGCGATCTCGTCTTCGCGGGACGAAAAGAGCTCCGCTTCGGGTAAATGACCGGCGCCGTACCGGACAATATCCTGCTGGAGGCGCCGTATCGGCAACAGGCTGCGGCGCAACAGCAGGTAAATTCCCCCGATCAAAAACAGCATCGCCCCAAAAATCAGTGCCGCACCCAACATTTTGTGGCCGATGCCCTGACGCTGGCGCAAAAGCATTTTGAAGTCCCGTGCACGCATCCACAGGTACAGATATCCGCCATGAGACAGGACGCGTGCCGCACCGAAACGGCGGTGGAGGAGACGGGCATGGCGGCGCTTTTTTTTGAGCGAACGGAGAATCGGTTGCCATTTTCGAGGCGGTACATCGACCAGGCCAAACTCCCGGATCAAGTCAACCGGCTTGGTGTGGGTCGCACGATACTGGCGCATCAACAGACGTGATTGGATCAGCAGCTCGGCCTGATCCCGTTTGGAAAAGTGGATCAGTGTCAAAACGCCGGCTGCTATCGTTGCGATCAATGCCACGGCAAAAAAGAGATTGAGTTTGACAAAAATGGAGGAAAAGCGCATCTACGGGCCAATGTATTTGTATCCGACACCCCGTACCGAACGGATGAAGCGGGGGGCTTTCGGGTCGTCTCCGATCTTGTGCCGAATGCGGCTGACAATCACATCGATGCTCCGATCTCCGCTCTCCCACCGTACTGCATCAATGCTGCCGACAATAAACTCCCGACTGACCACCTGGTGTCTTTTTTTGAGCAGCAGTGCAAAAATCTCGTACTCCGCTTGCGTCAGTCCGAGGGGGCGCCCGTCCTGGGCGATCTCCATCCGCATCGCATCGACTGAAAATACGTCGCTTTCGGCCAGAGGGCCAAGGTGGGCGTACCGTTTGATGATCGATTGGATGCGGGCAACCAGCTCCCGGGGATCGTAGGGTTTGGCAATGTAGTCATCCGCACCCGCATCAAACGCAACCACTTTGTCTCCCACATCGTGGCGGGCTGTGGAAATGACCACCGGGAGTTCGGGGTGGTCGGATTTGATCCGTTTACACAGTTCCAGGCCATCCATTTCGGGCAAACCCAAATCAAGCAGCACCAAATCGTATTGCTCGGTCTGGAGCCTGTTCAGTGCCACCGACGGGCGGTCGACGCTGATGGTCTCGATCCCGTAGCGCCGGAGATATTGCTCCAGCAATTCGGTAATCTGGCGATCATCTTCGACCATCAAAATGGTGGACATCGATCCGCTCCTTCTGCTGGATTATTTACTGACCTTCGCACGGTACTTTTGGGTCAATTCTATCCATTTTAGCCTTTGTTCAGGGGTCAGTACATCAAAAACTTTTGCCAAAAAATCTGCGCGGTGTTTGAGCCGTTCATCCCGTTGGGTCTGATGGGCAGCTTTGCGTTTGGCAGCCTGGTCTTTGAATGCCTGGGTGAATGCAGCTTTGTCAAACCGGTCGGCCGACATGAACTGCTCGGGATTCATGTGCCCAAACAATCCAGCTTGCGGTCTTCCAGCACCCCGATGCGCTTTGCGTGCGGCCCGTTTTGTCTGGCGTTCTTTGCGAAACAGGTCGCGGATTTTTTTGCGCTGATCCGACGTGAGATCGAGCTGACGCCCTATTTTTCGGAGGAAGCTCCGCCGCTGACCGCGCTGCATTGCGTGCCCCATGCGCCCGCCTCTTCGGTGCATGGCTCTGCCCTGTTCGCCTTGCGCAAACATTCCGGGGCCTCCATGGCCGCGCTGCCATCCTTCTTCGCCATTCTGCGGGCCGGAAGCCATCAGAGCGGTACTCAGGCCCAATCCGGCCAATACCATGATGATTGTTTTCGTGTGCATGTTTGATCCTTTGTGTTGATTGATATTTCCCAACATGTGCTATTGGGATAATGGAAGTATAGGCGTGTTTTGTGAATTGGGTGTCAATGGATTGTGAACGAATGTAAACAGACCATCAAAGCGACTGCCGGAGCATGTACAGCGCTTTGCGATCGACACCGCTCAACGGTAATGCCTCAATTTGGTCCAGCGCCAAAAGCGCGATCGGCACATCCGGGCGTACATCCGTGAGCACCACCGCAGCATCGAGGGTGAAGTGGGTGTAACGGTGGACAATCCGTCCCAGCAATACACCCGCCGTTTCCGTCTCGGTTTGCGGAAACCCATAGAGGCCGCCCAGCAGGCGGGCGGTTCCTTTGCGCACACCATAATGTCTTCCGTCGGTGTAGAGCAGGAGGGTACGGTGCCGGACGGGTATGGGCTTTTTCTTGCGCGGGGCGGGGTAGCGTTCGGGACGGGCACATCCCCGGCACCCTTCCTGCAGCGGACATACCGCGCAGTCAGGAGCCTGAGGCGTGCAGACGGTGGCACCGATATCCATCATCGCCTGATTGTATGCATAAGGATGTGCGCCATCCAGAAGCCGCTCGGCCATCCGCCACTGTTGGGCAATGCTTGCATGCCGGCGGCGGAAAAAACGAAACACAATCCGCCGAACATTGGCATCGAGAATCGGCACCGGTTCCCCATGCGCAAAACAGGCGATTGCCGATGCTGTGGAGCGGCCGATACCCGGGAGTGCTGCCAGGGCTGCGGCCGTCGTCGGCAGTGTACCGCCGGTCCGTCGGGCAGTCTGGTGCAGGTGGCGTGCCCGGGTGTAGTACCCCAGTCCTTCCCATGCTTTGAGTACGGATTCTTCCGATGCACGCGCAACATCGGTCAGTGTCGGAAAACGCGCCAAAAACGGGAAATAGAACCGCTCCAGTACCGTACCGACCTGCGTTTGCTGGAGCATAATTTCGCTCAGATAGATCCGGTAGGGATCATCAGTTTGGCGCCACGGCAAATCGTGCCGGCCGTGCGCGGCATACCATGCCCGAATCGCAGCATGCAGGGTGGCATACGGATGATCCGTATGCAGGTGGTTGCGTGGAGGGCGCACACTATCCATCGGCATCCGGAAGCCGCCATGCGATCGGTGCGATCGTTCCGTCATAAACCTGCTGCCCGATCGCCTGATACCGTGCATAGTAATGCGTGACAAACGCCCGAACCTCTTCC
>CAZRUT010000121.1:0-4265 GCA_964603215.1 uncultured Nitratifractor sp. | reverse complement strand
CAATGGTATCAAATTCTTCGATGCCGCAGGCAACAAACTCAACAGTGCGATCGAACAGAAGATCGAGGCAATTTATCTGGATGAAGCCCAAGTTACGTCCGGACAAGTTACCGGCAGAAATATTGGCAAATCAAAGCGGATCGATGATGCGATCGGCCGCTACATTGTCCACATTAAAAATTCCTTCCCCAAAGACTTGACGCTCGCCGGCATCCGCATCGTCATCGACTGTGCCAATGGAGCCGGGTACAAAGCCGCTCCCACTATCCTCGAAGAGCTGGGAGCCGATGTGGTGGTCATCGGCAATCAGCCCAACGGCTACAACATCAACGAAGGGTGCGGTGCCATGCATCCCGAAACACTGGCGCGTGCCGTACGGGAATCGCGTGCCGATGCAGGCATAGCACTTGACGGCGATGCCGACCGCCTGGTGATGGTCGATGAACACGGCGATGTGATTGATGGTGACAAGCTCATGGGAGTGCTTGCCGTTTATCTCCAGTCTCAGGGGCGTTTGCGCGGCAGCGGCATGGTCGCGACCGTGATGAGTAACCAGGCCCTTGATGACTATCTCGGCGCGCATGGCCTCACGCTTCACCGCAGTGCCGTCGGAGACAAAAACGTTGTGGCCATGATGCAGGAAAAAGGGATCAATTTTGGCGGGGAACAAAGCGGCCACATTATTTTCAGCGACTATGCCAAAACTGGGGACGGAATTTCCAGTGCATTGCAGGCTTTGGCATACCTGGTCAGCAGCGGCAAAAAAGCCAGCGAAGCCTTCGATCCGTTTACGCCCTACCCACAGCAGTTGGTCAACCTACCGGTCAACACAAAGGTTCCTTTGGAGAAGATTAGTGCCCTCCCCGCCCTACAAGATGAGATTGAATCAGCCGGCATGCGCCATCTCTTTCGGTACTCCGGGACTGAAAATTTGATTCGCCTGTTGCTTGAGGGGCGCGATGCTGCCGCACTCGATGCAATGATGGAGCGGGTGGAGACTTTCTTTTCGCAGGCATTGGCATCATGCGACTGACGGCAATTTTTCTGATGGCCGTGGCAGGAACTTTTCTCCTCGATCAGGGGATCAAAGATTTGTTTGTCAACGGATTCAACTGGCAGCATCGCTGCCTCGCACTGGAGCTCCATTACAATACCGGCGTGGCATTCAGTCTGTTTGCCTTCCTGGGTCCCTGGCTCAAATGGATTCAGGCCGGATTGATTTTCAGCATGACACTCTATGTTCTGGTCTCCCGCATGGTACGCGAATTTCCGCTTGCGCTGGGGTTTATGCTTGGCGCGGCATTGAGCAATCTCTACGACCGATTCATCCATATCGGTGTTGTTGATTATGTTGCGTGGCACTGTGGCTTCAATTATGCCGTGTTTAACTATGCCGATGCCGTCATCGATCTTTCCATCATCTGGATTGTGCTGCAGAGCTATCGGCAGCACCGCCGAAAGCAAACCATCTGATGTCATTCTGGATACGGCTGCTGCTCGGATCGGGGATCATTTTGGGCGGGATATTGCCGTTCGATATTGCTCCCGACCACCCCATAGCGCTTCCCCGTATTCAAATCCTCGATCAGCGACACATTTCCCTCAAACACCTCGACGGCATTTCGTTCAAAGAAATATCCGACATTACCTATTTCCCAGCAACGCGCTCGCTGATGCTTCTCAGCGACAAGGGGAATCTCTACCGCTTTGAAGCCACATTTGATCAACGGATGCACCTCAGGCCCCGCTCGGCTTACCGATTGCATGACCGATACGGGAAACGACTGCGCAAGCGGCTGCGCGACAGTGAAGGGTTGTGTCATGACACCGCCGGGCAGATGTTTGCCAGCTTTGAAGGAACACCGCGTGTGGCACAATTGTCGGATACCGGCTGCATCCTGCATACGCTGCAGCTCCCCGCGCCACTGAAGGCCTCCCAAAACTATCACGACCCCAACAAAGAGCTTGAGGCGGTCGCGTGGCACCCGAAATATGGTATCATTACCGCTAAAGAACGCCCGAAAAAATGGACAAAGCCCCGTCGCCACATCCTATATTCGCTCCAAGGAAAACAGTGGAGTTTCCCGGCCGAGAATCTCCCCGCTGACGGGCTGACGGCAATCGAAACAATGGATGATGGAACGATATTGGCACTGGAGCGCTCCTTTGACAAACACAGACTCATCATCACAATCACACTGAAAAAAGTTGTTCTCGATACGCAAGGGAACGGGCTCTGTCACACCGAAATCCTTGCCCGTCTTTCGACGGAAGACGGATGGATTCTTGACAATTTCGAAGGACTTGCCCGCGTGGGACCGCACCGCTATGTCATGATCAGCGATGATGGAAACAATCCGCTGGAAAAAACCCTGCTCATTTATTTCGAGGTCCATGACACGCATCTCAAGCCGAATTGACCCCGTCAAGTGTCATTCCAGGTGCGTCCCGGAATGTCTCGGATTCATTGGAGTTTTCTGTGACCGGGGATTGGAACCAGATGCTCCAGCAGTGCGCCATGCACCTTGCCATTGCTTGCGACAATTCCTTTGTCACTGAAATCAAACGGCTCGCCGTATGTATTGGTGATGCAGCCGCCGGCTTCCTGGACGATAAGCATGCCCGCCGACACATCCCATGGCTTGAGGTCGATTTCATAAAATGCATCCGTCCGCCCCTGTGCCAGATAGCACAGATCAATCGCGGCCGCCCCGAGACGCCGTATGTCCCGAATATTGGGAAGCAGTGAGGCAAGCACGTCCATCACCCAGCGGTATTCGATCCCCCGATTGACTTTGGCATACGGGAAGCCGGTGGCGATCAGTGATTGTTGCAGGTCGCTTTGCGCACTCACATGCAGCGGCGCACCGTTGCAGTATGCGCCTTCACCGGCTTCGGCCCAAAACATTTCGTTGAGAATCGGGTTGTACACTACTGCCAAAATCGGTTCGCCTGCTTCCCAAACCCCCAGAGAAATGCCCAAATGAGGAATTCCGTGAATGAAGTTGGTCGTTCCGTCGATGGGATCAATGTAGATAGCGCGTGCGTGATCGTACCGTCCGGTATGGCTTTCCTCGCCCACCAATGTATGGTGGGGAAAGTGTTCTTCAAGTCGCTCCATAATCAGGGCTTCGACACGAACATCGTATTCGGTCACAAGGTCGACGAGTCCTTTGTGTTGAACATTTTTAGAGGCGTGGTATCCGCTGCGGACGCGCCTGCCCGCTTCGTTGGCAATCGTTTTGAGTCGTTCAATAGCTTTCATGGCCGAGATTATAGTATAATCGCGCCATGAAGAGATTAAACACACGTTCCAGAATTGGACTGATCATCACCATTGTTGCCCTGATTGCCATGATTGGGTACGGCAAACAGGGCTATCGCGCTGCCGTAGCCTACGAAACATGCACGGCCCGGATCGCCCACCAAATGGATGCCGCCGGTGTGGCCGAACTCAAACTCAAAGAGCTCGCCAGTCTTTTTACTCTGGGTTTGGTTGCCAATGACACCAAAGCGCGCCTCCTTCAGCTCGAACACAAGCGCCACGGCGTCAAAGTTTATGCTGAACGCTCCGCACTCTATTTTGCTTTGGGGGCGGCGGCACTGCTGGGAAGCTATTTCCTCCTGAGCCTTCGCGCGTTTACCATGGTGGTCTCTCTGGGAGCACTGATCGCCCTCATCAACGGCCTTATTACCCCCATTATGTTGATGATCGTTCACAAAAAGGTCGAGTACCTTGGTGACATCATCCTTGCGTTCGAATCCAAAGGAATCCTCGGCTCCATCACCAAGCTCTATGCCGACCACAACCTCACCGTCGCGGCAGTGATTCTCCTCTTTTCGGTCATCATCCCCCTCCTCAAAACCCTCTCAATGCTCTTTGTCTCGGCATACGAATACAGCCCGTTTGCCTCCAGAATTGTCCGCTTTTTCCGTCATCTGGGCAAATGGTCTATGCTGGACGTATTTGTCGTCGCCCTCTTGCTGGTATATATGACTTCCAGCAGCCACGACATCAGTCGCGCCGAGCCGGAGATTGGGCTGTACTTTTTCCTCATCTATGTCTTCCTCTCCATGATCGCCAGCCTGAGTGCAGACAAGATGCTGCGGGAACAAACAGAACGATAGGAGGCTGCTATAGGGATCTTATTGGGCGCTCTGATGGTGCAATATGAAGATGGGTATCCTTTAGAAAAAAGGGCAGATGCGGAGTGGTGATCACGATTGGACTTGAACCAACGACCCCTACCATGTCAAGGTAGTGC
>CAZRUT010000120.1:2112-4268 GCA_964603215.1 uncultured Nitratifractor sp. | reverse complement strand
TGGGGCAATGCGTCGCCAAAGAAGAGGCGGTCTCCCAAGGTGCCGATGAGGGGTGGATGGTGGAGAATGGATGCATCACAGAAGGGACGGCTTCTTCGGCCTACATTGTCAAAGACGGCGTACTGATCACCCGCCCACTTTCCAACGATATCCTCCCCGGCATCCGCAGAAAGCTTTTGCTGGAACTGGCACCCAAAAACGGCATACGTGTAGCACAAAGATGCTTCACGCCCGAGGAGGCCTATGCTGCCGATGAAGCCTTTCTGTCGTCGGCCACTACCATTATTTATCCGATCATTGACATCGATGGCCACACAATCGGCAACGGAAAACCGGGTCCGATTACCCAGAAATTGAGGAGAATATATTTGAATACATGGTCGCATGCTGCTCCAGAATAGTTACAAAATGATTTTATTAAAGTTTTTCTAATCTTTTAGAGAATAGAATACACAAGGCCAAACGCGCCTACGTGCTTATGGGTACGACCTGCGATTGGAAGTGCTCTTATAAAGCAATACTTTAGCAACAAGGAGGGCAATGGTATGACGATGAGGTTTTTGGGGCTGTTGCTTTCGTGACATCGTGTCCGAAAGCCCCCCAATTGTTCGCACACGCAACAAAAATATTCCAAGGAGAAATAATGAAGAAAATCATGGTAGCATTGTTGGCGACGCTGGTCGCTTCGTTTACGGTTTATGCAGAGGTCCCGGCCGGCGTCAAGGGTAAAAAGCTCCGAATGGCACTGGTCAAGGAGTGGGGCACCGGTACGCACATGATCATGCACATCAACGGCGCCAAGTCCGAAGCAGCCAAATATGGAATCAATTTGAGTGTCATTGATGCCAATCACAACTTGGCAAAAATGGCGGAAGGAATCGACAATGCGATTACCAACAAAATGGACGCGATCCTGATTTCACACGGCAAGGCGGATGCGTTGACAGGTGCTGTCAAAAAAGCCCTCAAAGCCGGCATTCCTGTGATTGTGTTTGACAACGATTTTGCCGTTGATGACAAGACTGCCAACGGCAAGCTTGTTTCGATGGATCAGTACGACTTGATGATGGGCTTGCTCTCGCAAATGTCGCTTGTTCAGGCATTGGATGGCAAAGGAAATGTGGTGTACAATCGTGTTGCAAATGTACCGCCAACGGACAAGAGGCATCGCATTTGGGCAGGGGCTATTCTCCCGACCTATCCGGGCATTAAGGTGGTCAACACAATCGATCTGGGCACCAACAACCCAATGCCCAAAGCCCAAACTGCGCTGGAAACCTTGTTGACGACCCAAAAGAACATCGATGCAGTTTATGCGGTATGGGATGAGTATGCCAAAGGCTTCTACAATGCGATCGTCGCTTCCGGCAAAAAAATACCGCTTTTCTCGGTGGACATTTCCGATCAGGATCTTGCCATGATGCAGACACATCCTGAGGTCTGGAAGTCATCGGCAGCTGTCAATCCATATCTTGTAGGCAAAGTGCAAGTGAGGCTTGCGCTCAAAGCGCTGGCTGGCGAGCGTGTTCCCCGCTATTATTCGATGACACCGGTACTGGTCAAATCTTCGGACCTGCCCAAGAAGCGGATCACCATGAAAGATTTGGCAAAACTCTATCCGGCATGGGGCAATTCGGATGCATTCGTCGAACCCTGGATGAGCGAGCTGAAAAAATAGGAGAATGATGATGCTGACCATGCGAGGAATCTCCAAGCACTTTCCGGGTGTCAACGCACTGGATTCGGTTGATTTCGAGGTGCGTCCGGGCGAAGTACATGCTCTGGTGGGTGCCAACGGTGCCGGAAAGAGCACCCTGATGAAAGTGCTCTCGGGTGCCTACAGTGCAACGGCAGGGGAGATTGCCATTGATGGGCAGCCTATTGTAATTGCAAACCCTATGGATGCCAAAACGCATGGCATCGTCATTGTCTATCAGGAGGTGGACACCGCACTGGTGCCCCACCTGAGTGTAGCCGAAAATATGATGATGGATGCGATCAGCAGTCCCGATTACGGACTCTTTGTCCGTTGGAAAGATATGTACGCCCAAGCACAAAAAGAGATCGATGCCATCGGTCTGCAGATTGGTGCCAGGCAGCGTATCAGCGACTTGACCCTGTCACAGAAGCAGATGGTGCTTATCGGGCGGGCTGTT
>CAZRUT010000120.1:0-2102 GCA_964603215.1 uncultured Nitratifractor sp. | reverse complement strand
TACTCGATGAGCCGACTGCACCGCTCAGTCTCAAAGAGGCCGAAAAGCTTTTCGCCATTATTCAAAAGCTCAAATCCGAGGGGATGGGCATCGTTTTCATCTCCCATCGTCTGGATGAGGTTTTCACTATTTGCGATAAGATCACAGTGTTGCGGGATGGAAAATTGGTTGGCAGCTACGCAACCGAACACAGCAGTCTCGACAGGATTGTGGAAGCCATGCTGGGCAAAAAACTGGACAATACATACCCAAAAGTACGTTCGAAAACCGGAAAAACGATTTTGGAAGTCAAGAATCTCAGCGGAGACGGCGGTATCCATTCCGTGAACATGAACGTGAATGCCGGGGAAATTGTGGGACTGACCGGATTGGTGGGGGGCGGCAAAACAGAATTGTGCAAACTGCTCTTTGGCGTGGGGGATATTACCGAGGGGACGATGCTGCTGCACGGCCGGCCGCAACACTATCGCACTCCGTCCGATGCGGTGAAGGCAGGCATCGCTCTGGTGCCCGAAGAGCGACGCAAGGAGGGCGTGCTGGTCACGGAGCGTATCAATACCAACCTCACCCTGCCCACGCTGGACCGCTACTGCACAACTTCTCTGATGCGGCCCAAAAAGATTCGCGAAGCGTCTCGGGCCAGCATCACCAAAGTGGGTGTCAAAACCACCGATGAGAAACAGGTAGTTGCCAATCTCAGTGGCGGCAACCAGCAAAAAGTTGTCATCGGGAAATGGCTTTTGAGTGATGCGGATCTCTTTTTGCTCGATGAGCCGACCAAAGGTGTGGATGTGGGGTCCAAATCCGATATTTACCATCTCATCGCCGAATTGGGTGAAGCGGAAAAGGGGGTTGTGTACGCATCGTGCGAGTTTGGAGAAGTTCTGGGCTTGACCCATCGGATTTACGTGATGTACAACGGCACGATTGCCAAGGAACTGGTTACGGCTGATACCAGCGAAGAAGAATTGTTATTTTATGCGACAGGAGGAAAAGAGTTTGGAAACTAAAAAACTGGATATCTTCGGATTTTTTTACAAGTATGGTACGATCCTGGTGACCATTGGGGCGTTGGCCTATTTTTCGCTGACGCTGGATAATTTTCTCAATTTTAACAATGTGACCAACATTTTCCGTTCGGTTGCCATTGTTGCATTGATTGGTCTGGCGATTACATTGTCGCTGACGATTGACGGATTCGATCTTTCGGTTGCTGCGATTGCAGGATTTGCCGGGGTGATCGCAGCCAAGTTTATGGTCATATGGGGATACGGAGCCGTCTGGGCAGTGATTGTTCCTCTTTTGATGGGCATACTTATTGGCCTGGTCAATGCGTTTCTGATTATTAAAATTGGCATCCAGGACATGCTGGCAACCCTCTCAATGATGTTCTTGCTTACCGGAATTTCGGTGACATTTCAGGACGGATCGGCGATTTATAATTTTATGCCCATCCCCGGTGGCGGTATCGCGGAACACACTATGAGCAAGGCTTTTTTGGCAATCGGACAGGGAAAATGGCTTGGGGTTCCGATCCCGGTTTATATTATGCTGACCGTGGTGCTGCTGGTGCATATTTTTCTCAATGATACCAAGTATGGCCGTTATCTTTATATGATCGGCGGCAATCAGGAAGCCGCCAAACTCTCCGGCATCCCGATCAACCGGTACAAACTGATTGCTTATGTGATGTCCGGCTTTCTTTCGGCATTGGCCGGTATTGTTCTGGCAGCCCGACTGGGGTCGGGCGAAGTGGATGCCGGCGGTCCGTATCTGATGGATGGTGTCGCGGCGGCCTTTGTCGGCTTTTCGGTGCTGGGTACAGGCAAACCCAATGCCTTTGGTACATTGCTGGGGGCCCTGCTGATGGGGATTCTGCTCAATGGACTGGTGATGATGAGCTTCCCCTACTATTCGCAGGACATCGTCAAGGGGATTGTGCTTCTGCTGGCATTGGGTCTGACGTACTACAAGATGAAACACAAAGGATAAAGCATGGGATATACAGCACTGGATATTGATACAGTTTGCCATTTTTTGGAAGGTTTGGATGCGGTGCAGGATTTTTTTGGCGGGGATGCGATCGAGGCAAGTGAGATCGG
>CAZRUT010000119.1:0-4315 GCA_964603215.1 uncultured Nitratifractor sp. | reverse complement strand
GCTTGGAAATGGCAATCACTCAATCCCAAAGGATTTTGCTAAAAAGGCCATAATACAAAGACCTTGCCCCATCTACTGCCTGCTTATCCATTGCTGTTCTCCTTGTTTCTTTGGTCCATTTCTGCCTGCAACATAACCTTTGGCTTGCAGTCTGAACAACAATAAAGTGTGCGTATTTTTGCCTTATTGTCTCCAAATTTTGGAGCCATCATATTTGCAATTTTTTCAATAGATTTTTTGGTTGCAAACTCGGCTCCACATTCGACACATGCGAAAAGCTCATCTTGAGCCATTGTATTTTTGGTAAAATAGTCCGGCTTGAGGGCAAGCTCATCATCCACGATACTCAGACACCCATCTTCAGGACACACCACTTCGCAATAGCCACAGTTTGTGCATATAGATGGGTTGAATTTGAGTGTCTGGTCCTCGGGGTGGGCCGTGAGTGCGGCGACATTGCATGCCCCCACACAACTCATACAGAGGGTGCACTTGTCCGCATTAATCTTGAGATTGCCGTAGTGGACATGGGGGCCCGTCTGGACGATGCCCAGATCGTCATTGCCCACAAGATGGGAGAGTCGATATGTGAAATGTTCCCGCTTGCGTATGCCCCGATCATCCAAATCAAACCGGCATGCTTCGATCGGCTCGGCTGCTGCCAAAGCCTCAGCCAGCTCCAAAGTATTCTGACAGACATAAATGGCCTTCTTGCCGTATTTGCGTTCAAAAATTTCATTGACAATTCGTACGGCATCACCGGTTCCTTTGGAGAGCACATCGGTATAGAAAATGACGGCATGGCCGCTCTTCTGCAACAGGGCCATGAAATGTGCTTCATGAAGATATTTTCGCCCGTCCATTCCCAGTGGCAGTACACCCTCCGGCAGCGGCATATCTTCAATCGCGATCTGTGCAGGAAGGAGCAGAATCGTATGATCCCGATAGTATGAGGCCACGGTATTCACGGCATCACGGGGCATCTGGGTGAAATCGAGCGCACCGGAAGGGCAGACGCTGACACAGCCTCCACATCCGCGGCAGTCAACATCCGAAAACGTCAAATGCCGCTCTGCGTCTATCTTCATGATGGCAACTGTGGGACACACTGCTTCACATTCTCCACATGTCTCCGCAAGTGGACGTTCGTGGTATTGGCATATATTGGGGTCGTACTGTACATAGTGTTTGTAGCGGTAGTTCTCACTGTTTTTTTCCAGCGTCTCGCATATGGAATCCCAACCGTGTTCCCCCGGATCATACACACCGCTATGCTGCATCGCAAATGACGGCGCACCGGTCCATATAATATGATCGGTCTGGAGACTAGCTCGGAGTTTTTTAGTGGTAGTAACGGATAGTTGCCCGATATATCCCTGAATATTGCTAACTTCCACCGGAGCCAATACCAATACCGTGTAACCTTTCTGTTCAAGATCTGCAACATGTACTGCTTCATTTTGGTCCGATACGATCAATATTTTTTTACCAACCGCGACTTCGTAATCCAAATCCTGTGCCAAATCGTACGCAGCCATTCGTGCTGAATAGAGGGTCCGTATGTTGACAATCTGTTTGGCAATCGGGTCCAGGGTGTTGCGAACATAGTAGTTAATCTCATGGGCATAACGCTCAACATTGTCGCTATCTATATTCGCAATCAGGCATTGGGTGTCTGGCAATGATGTTGCGACCGTAATCGATGCATCCAATGGAAAATCCAGTGGCGTATCGGTGTAAAAAAGAAACGCATTTTCCATCATGGCTCCATCCGGTAAACTTTTATTTATCAAAGTATAGGATCTTATACCTTATCAATCTCTTAAAAGTAAATAATTTTTTTATGTTGTGTATTTTACAGAACACGCTAACCGAAATAAGTATATAATACCTACATGAAGTACCGATATATTTTTTCCGCGCTTGGGGTGGTGCTCACGGGGCTGCTCTATTATTTTTTGATGTACGAACCCATCTGGACACGCATCACGCTGGGTGCTTCCCTGCCGCTAACAGGCATCAACAAAGAACTGGGTCAGGAAGTGTACGAAGGGGCAGATGCTTATTTTCAATACATCAATGCGCACGGCGGTATTCGGGGCATGCCGATTCATTTCATTCGGTATGACGACAAATACGAGCCCCAAAACACCATTCGCAATACCAAACGCCTGATCAACCGCGACAAAGTATTTGCGCTTTTCGGCTTTGTCGGCACACCGACAACCAAAGCCATCCTGCCGTTGCTTGGCGATACGCCATTGATTGCTCCCTACACCGGCGCCGCCATTTTTCGCAAAGGGGATAATCCAAATATCGTCAATTTCCGCAGTGCATATGCCGAAGAGATCGAAAAGAGTATTGCATACCTTTATCACAAAAAAAACGTCAGACGGTTTGCCGTTTTTTACCAAAATGACGACTATGGAATCTCCGGCTACAATGCAACAATCACAGCACTCAAAAAACGCGGTTTGACGCTGACGGGCGAAGGCACCTACCGACGCAATACCCTCTCCGTCGATCAGGCCCTCCATGAAATAGGCCCGACGCATCCGGAGGCCATCATCCTGGTCGGGGCCTACAAACCGACGGCACGTTTTATCCGTCTGTGGCGTACACACCACTCGGCCCACACACTGTTTGCCCCCATATCGTTTGTCAATGCCAATGCCTTGATCCGTGAACTGGACCATCAGGGAGAAAATATTTATTTCTCTCTGACGGTCCCCTCGTATGACGATCCACACTTGGATGTCGCAGCCGCCTATCGGCATATCCTGGCACAATACTACCCAGCGCTACACCCGTCGTATGCTTCGTTCGAATCCTTTTTGGCTGCCAAATCGGTTGTGGCTGCCCTGAAACACATTACAGGCAACATCACCCGAAGTCAATTTCTCCGCCAACTCAAAGCCATCAGGCCCAATGCCATCGGAAAACTCCCCATTGCTTACCGTCACACCCAATTACTTAACCGTGTCTACCTCTCAGTCTTTAAGAACGGTCGATTTCATCTTATCCAAAAAGAGGGCCCGTGAGAACCCTTTATGCCCGCGCAAACGACTACCTCAACCGACTTGAGTTCTCCAAAAAAACCAAATTGCTCATCGGTATTATCGCGCTCGGCATGGTGTCGATCGGCTTTTTTATGCTTGTTTCCATCTTCGCGATCAAATACGATTATGAAACCCTCTACCAAAAGCACACCCTCCCGCAAACCAAACTTGAAGACATCAAAGACAGCTACAGTGTCAACCTTTATGAAACACTGAACGACCTCCAAAAGGGGCACGTCTCACACGAAGATGCCGCCGAAGTGATTGAGTCGGCTCGGGAAATTATCCGTTCACAATGGCAGGACTATCGCCACCTGACCGGCAAGGCAATCGGCGGCCCCCCCTACCTGGCCCGTGTCTGGCTGAGCCTGTTTCTGCCCGGCTACGACAATGCAAACAAAAGCAGCGACTACTACCAGCAGAGTCTTACGGAAAAAATAGCCAAAAAAATGGACAAAATCGATACGCAGATTGCCGCATTCATTGCCAAAGAAAACAGCATCCGCTCCCCGGAATCTCAGCGCAAGATCACTGAAGCTTTTCTCGACATCCATGCCGTCAATATTTATTTGAGCAGCCTCATCACCACGCACCTCAAAGACGCCATTGCCCAAAAGCGCCAAAATGACAAAATGTTTCAGCTCAGTATCCTGATGCTGCTGTTGCTGATCGGGTTTACATTTTCGCTCAGCATCCTGATCACACTGATCATCACCAATCATTTCAAACGCCTCAACCAATCCCTCGAATCCAAAGTCATGCTCAAAACCAAAGCCCTCCGGGCCCTCAATGCCTCGCTGAATGAGCGGATCGAAAAAGAGGTCACGAACAGCCGCAAAAAGGATCAAGTTATGTTTCAGCAGGCCAAGCTGGCTAGTCTGGGAGAAATGCTCCAAAACATCGCCCACCAGTGGCGCCAACCTCTCGGGGCGCTGACCATGATCATTCAGGGGATCGAATCCAAATATTTTGCCGGTAAACTTAACGACGACGTTCTCGAATCCAAAGTCAACGACGCCATGCTGTTGGCGCGCAATATGTCCGAAACACTGGATGATTTCAGAACATTTTTTCACCCACACAAAATCCATCGAGACTTTGAACTCAAAACAGTCGTCCAGAAAGCGATCGATCTCACCAAGTACCAGCTGGACAAAGCGGGCGTGCACGTCATGGCCAGGATCGACCGCAATATTACGATCCGCGGATACGAAAACGAACTGACACACATTCTTCTCAACCTTATTCACAACGCC
>CAZRUT010000118.1:0-4357 GCA_964603215.1 uncultured Nitratifractor sp. | reverse complement strand
CCATCCTGTTTATCGACGAGATCCATACACTGGTGGGTGCGGGAAGTACCGGTGGCGGCAGCATGGACGCCAGCAACATCCTCAAGCCGGCTCTCGCGCGCGGCACCATACGCTGTATCGGGGCAACAACGTACGGGGAGTATCGAAACTTTTTTGACAAAGACAAAGCCCTCTCCCGCCGTTTCGCCAAAATCGACGTATCCGAACCAAGTACCGCGGACACACTGACGATTCTCAAAGGTGTCCAGCACAAATATGAAGCGTATCATGAAATTGCTTTTAGCGATGCGGCACTCCACACAGCGATTGATTTAAGTGTCAAATACATCCACGACCGTTTTCTTCCGGACAAGGCAATGGATATTATCGATGAAGTGGGGGCCCGCTTCATGCTCCACGGCAAAAAGCATATGGAAGTGCGCTCCAGTGACATTGCCCAGAGCGTAGCCAGAATGCTGAAGCTTCCTGACAGCACACTGGATGGGGACGATACGGCAATGCTGGCTACGCTGGCCGAGAATTTGGAGCAAAAAATTGTTGGGCAATCGGGGGCGATTACGGCGCTGGTCCGTTCGATCAAGCGTGCGTATGCCGGCCTCAACCGGGAGCATACTCCGGTAGGCAGTTTTTTGTTCGTCGGGCCGACCGGTGTGGGCAAAACAGCCCTGGCGACAGCCCTGGCCGAGACGATGGGCATCCATTTTGAGCGCCTCGATATGAGCGAATACATGGAGCCCCATGCCGTCAGCCGCCTCATTGGGGCACCGCCGGGGTATGTGGGTTTCGAGCAGGGAGGTCTCCTGACAGAAATCATTAAAAAACACCCTCACACTGTTTTGCTGCTGGATGAGATCGAAAAAGCACATCCGGATATCATGAATATTTTGCTGCAAGTCATGGACGGCGCCAAGCTGACCGACAACAATGGCACCGTGAGCGATTTCAAGCATGTCGTACTGATCATGACCTCCAACATCGGTACCCGGGACGCCAATGTGATGGGCTTCGCCAAAGATGGTTCCCAAAAAACCGAACGGGCGATCAAAGACTTTTTTACACCGGAATTCCGCAACCGCCTCAGCAATACTATTGCGTTTGCTCCATTGTCTGACACAGCATTGGTGCGTATCGTTCGGATCGAAGCCGAACGGCTGAACCGTCTGCTTGCCCCCAAACATATTGTGGTGCATCTTTCCAAGGGCGCCCAAAAATATCTTGCCAAAGCAGGATATGATCCACGCTACGGCGCACGGCACATTGCCCGTGTGATCGATGAGCAGGTCAAAGAACCCCTGACCGATGAAATTCTTTTTGGCGTGCTTCAAAAAGGGGGCCATGTCACCGTGGATTGCGCCGATGATGCGCTGACTTTTACATACGCAAGCGATTAATGTGTCTTTGGTGCTCCACCCAGCCTCTGCATTCCCCGACCCGCGTTCTGCGCCTGCCGACGGACTGCTGGCCTACGGTGGCGATTTGAGTCCCGAGACACTTTTGGATGCCTACCGCCGCGGGATTTTCCCATGGTATCATGCCGGAGAGCCGATTCTCTGGTGGTCGCCCGATCCCCGTTTGGTGCTTTATCCCCGTGATTTTAAAACATCAAAATCGTTGCGCCGCGTGCTGCGAAACGGAACATATACCGTGACATTTGATCGTGCATTCTCGGCAGTGATTCAGGCCTGCGGCAGCATGGAACGTCCGGGGCAGCAGGGGACATGGCTGGGCCCATCCATGCAGGAAGCATACCTTCGGCTCCATCAGGAAGGATATGCCCACAGTGTTGAAACATGGATCGATGGGGAACTGGCAGGTGGACTGTACGGGGTTGCCATCGGCAGAGCATTTTTTGGCGAATCCATGTTTGCCCGCCGCCCCAATGCCTCAAAAATTGCCTTGGCCGCCCTAAGGGGTGTCTTAGGCGCAAAAAGTTATGATTTTATCGACTGTCAGGTTACCACCGATCATTTAGTGCGCATGGGGGCGGTCCCCATACCACGTACCCGATTTTTGGATGAACTCCAGACGGCTGTGGCCCAGCCCGGTGATTGCGGCTCGTGGGCAGAATATACTTGGGAGTATGCAGATGAGCGTCCATGATACAGACTATTCACTCTGGCTGGATTTTGTCGAGCGGGATTTCCTCCAGGAGGCTTTTCCGGCCTTGATACACCGCAACGCTGTCAGCGGAGCGACGAGCAACCCGTCTATTTTTGCCCAAGCGATTGCGGCATCCCCGGCCTATGCTGCGCAGTTGGCTACGCTGCCGCATGCATCCCCCAAAGAAAAATACGAAGCTTTGGCTATCGACGATATCCGTACGGCCGCACACACGCTGCGTCCGGTGTACGATCAGGGGCGCGGGGGATATATCAGCATTGAAGTGGATCCGTTTCTTTCTGACAATGCCGATGCGACCCTCAAAGAGGCACGGCGTCTTTTTGCGGCGATCGGCCAGCCCAATGTGATGATCAAAATTCCGGCAACCGAAGCAGGCTATCCGGTCATGGAGGCTCTTCTTCGGGACGGAATCAGTGTCAACGCCACGCTGGTGTTTTCTCCGCAGCAGGCCGAACGGTGCTTTGAAGCGATGCAGGCCGGCATACATGCCTTTGGGGAGCGTGGCGGCGGGAGAGTCGATGCGGTCATTTCTGTTTTTGTGAGCCGCTTTGACCGTCTGCTGGATGCTGAGCTGGCCGACAAAGGGCTTCCGGCAGCCAAAACCGGTATCATGAATGCTGCAAAAATATACCACGGAATCGAAGTCCGCCATCACCCCAATATTCAAACCCTATTTGCCAGCACCGGTGTCAAAGGCGATCATCTGCCGGCCGATTATTATGTGCAGGCACTCTGTGCCCCCCATGCGATCAATACGGCACCCCTTGTGACCATCGAAGCTGCGTTAGCGAACGCCCTCCCTTCGGAAGTGACCCTGCCGAACGCGGAAGAAGCCGATCGGTTTTTTGATCAGCTTGCGTCTGCCGGCGTGGAGATGGAGCATGTGTATGACCGGCTCCTGCATGAAGGACTTGTTGCCTTTGAGGCAGCCTTCTCATCGATGCTGGCATCCTTGGAGTAGCACATGGAGCAGCGTCTTAAACTGTATCTGAATAGCCTGGTTGCCAATGAAGGAAGCGATTTGCACCTCAAGTCGGGTTCGCACGTGCGGGTGCGGGTCAATGGCGTGCTGAGAAAATTGGGAAACGATCATTTGGATGCAAAACAAATGGATGTGCTGGCCCAGGAAATTATGCCGAAAACGCGTTATGAAAAACTACAAAACGAGCGGACGGTTGATTTCACCTATGTCCTGGACGCGATGAGCCGTTTTCGGGTAAATTTCTTTTTCCAGATGGAGGGATTGAGTGCGGTTTTTCGCATCATTCCGGTTGAGATTCCAACCATGGAAGAACTGGAACTGCCAGAAGTCATAGGCAAATTTGCCGATATTCCCCGAGGATTGGTTTTGGTGACGGGAGTGACCGGAAGCGGCAAATCGACGACGCTGGCCACCTTGGTTAACAAAATCAATCAAACAAGTCCCCGGCACATCATCACACTTGAAGACCCCATTGAATTTGTCCATCAGGACAATAAGGCACTGATCAATCAGCGATCCGTCGGAGAGGATACGCTCAATTTCAGGGATGCACTTCGGGCCGCCCTGCGTGAAGATCCGGATATTATTCTGGTGGGGGAAATTCGTGACCTTGAAACAATCGATTTGGCTCTGCACGCAGCCAATACCGGACACTTGGTTTTTTCGACACTCCACACACTGGATGCCAAAGAGACCATCAACCGTGTGATTGGCATGTTCCCGAAGGAAGAGCAAAACCGTGTGCGTGCTACGCTTGCATCGGTATTGGCCGGGGTGGTTTCCCAGCGGCTGGTTCCGACAATATCCGGTGGCCGTACCGCCGTAGTCGAAGCACTCGTGCGGACAAGCCGTGTGTCCGAGATGATTGCCGAAGGGCGCGATTTGGAGATTCCCGATGCCATCGCCGAGGGACACGAAATCTATGGCTCACAGACCTTTGATCAGCATTTGCTTGATCTGATCGATCGGCGCATGATTACTGAAGATACCGCTTTGGAATATGCGACAAGCCCCTCCGATCTGAAACTCAAACTCCAGGGAATCGGCCGCCATACCGGCCGCCGCCAATCGCATGCCAGCGATGCAACACATTTGGATGCATTCGAGATGAAAGAAGATGACGATTAGCCCCCCTTCAGTATTTTGGTGGTATAATCCCGTCCCAATTTTACCAAAGGACCGACATGTTAGAAGGTATTGTTAGAGAGAGTATCGGAAAGAGCAACGCCAAGAAGCTCAAACGAGATGGTTATC
>CAZRUT010000117.1:0-4372 GCA_964603215.1 uncultured Nitratifractor sp. | reverse complement strand
TCGTCCAGGTGGCCAAGACTGCATTGGGGGCGATGTGAGACAGATCGTCCTTGAACGTAATCGTTGCATCCGTCGCCCCCTGAATGGCCTCATTGCCAAGGGTCGGATTGATGGGGTCATCTGTTTCTCCCGGCACTTCATCGACCTCAATCGTAAAGTTGTACCATACAATCCAACCCGTCTCATTGGTGTTGGGGTTGGTTTGGCCGTACTGGGTGGTGTAATATCCGGCACCGCCGTGCTTGTCGATGTTCCAGCGCGGAGATGCAGTGACAATAATTTTGTCGTCGTCGGTGGAGTTGGCCGTCTCGGTCGTATCGGTCACGGCCGCTGCATTGGGAGCTTCGACTTGAAATGCAACATATCCCGGCGTACTGCCGTTGACGGCATCCCCTTCCACTTTGACAGCAAAGGACATGTCCTCTGCAAACGATCCGACATCGTTGGTATCGAAGTCTTTTTTGACACACACAATGGTTTTTTTGTCGGAAGAGAGGGAGCTCTCCGTTGCAACACACGAACCGGGAATACCATCCCAGACGAACCCCTTTCCTGCCGGCAGTGTCCCCGTGATCGTCACCCGCTCTTCATTGCCTCCGGCATTGCCGAGCCAGGCATATGCCGCAATCGCCTCGAAGCTGTCATTGGTTCGGACGATCATGTCACCGGTGTAGTAGTCGTCGCTGAAGTCGTTGGGGGTACCATTGTCATTCAGTCCCGGATCATCCGACATGTCACAGCCGGCTGTTCCATTTGCATTGGTATTGGCTGAAGGACAAATATCGCGTCCATTCACGTGATCATGGACATGATTCAGGTTGCCGGCCAAACTGCCGGTTTTGCCATATTTTGCATGGATAGTCACGGTTGCGCCGAAACTTGCTGTACTCAATAATATGGATAAAATCGCTACCGATTTCAGGAATGTTTTCATGTGAAACCCTTTACATATTTAATAATGGGAATCATACAAATATAATGTCAAACAAAAGTCAGATTTTTCAAAAATATTTTTGTCGGGAAGGGAAAAGGTGTTTACATTGATCCGAACCACCCCTGAATCATGGCCATGTAGCCGATCGTTCCGCCAAAAATGCTCACGAGGTAGTTGCGAAATATTGTATGGAGGAGAACGGTCAGGGCAACACCGCCGATTGCGTGGAGGCCGTAGGGTGGGGTGTTGAAATCAGTTGATTTCAGGGAGTAAGCGACCAAAATTGTCAGGATCACCGGCGGAAAGTATATTTCGATGAAGCGGATCCATGCCGGAGCATGCCCGTCGGGAAAGAAGAGAAACGGAAATGCGCGCGTAAGATAGTTGACTGCGGCCATCACCGCAATCGCCCCAAGCAGATAGGCCGTATCAGGCACGTGTCGCTCCTGCTTCGATCCGACGGCGCAGAGCAAAGAGCATCACCAGTGCCCCTGCAATCGACGCAATCAGCATATTGGAAGGATGCACCGTTATCAGAGCGGCAACCGACGCAACCGCGCCGATGGCAAACGGGAGCATCTGGGGACGGATGCGGTAGTTTTCGATTGCCAGCACCACAAAGAGCGCCGTCAACGAAAACGAAACACCCCGCGTGTCAAACGCCACCGATCCCCCCACCAGCGCTCCCAGCACCGATCCAGTTACCCAATAACTCTGATTCAGTGCGCCGAGATAAAAATAGTACCGTTTCGGATCCAGATCATCCGGGACCGGGATGGTGGTCAGCAGCGCATAAGTTTCGTCGGTCAAGGCATGAATGAGGTAGAGTTTGCGCCAGCCGGTGCGGGCAAACTTTTGCAGCAGAGAGAGGCCGTAAAAGGCTTGGCGGATGTTGATGAACAGCGATGCGACGGCGATTGGAATCCACCCCAGTTTGGCCGCAAAAAATCCTACCGCCGCAAACTGCAATGCCCCGGCATAAATCACCAGACTCATCCCCAGTGCCCACGGCCACCCCAGACCCTGTGCACTCAAAAGCAAACCAAAAGCAAACCCCAGTACCCAATACCCCATCATGACCGGGATGGAATTTTTCAGCGCATATTTCCATTCGGAAGAGTACATCATGAGCGCAGTGCCTCCCAGACCGCTACGGCCTGTGCATGTTCGGCCACGTCGTGGCATCTCAGGATTGTTGCACCGTGTTCGAGGGCACGCAGGTGGAGCGCAAGCGTCCCCGGCAAACGGGCATCGACCGGAGCAGGGACGATGGCGTCGATCATCGATTTGCGGCTCGCACCGACAAGAATCTCGGCTCCGTGGTGGGAAAACTGGCGCAGATTGCGCAACAATGCAAGGTTGTGTGCCAGTGTTTTGCCAAAACCAATCCCCGGATCCAGTATGATCCGGTCCCGGGGTAATCCCCGTGCCGTACATGCCGCAATCCGCTCCCCGAAAAAAGCATCCACTTCGGCCGTCACATCTGTATAGCGGGGATCAGACTGCATCGTCTGCGGCTCGCCCTGCATGTGCATGATGCACAAAGCGGCACCGTGCCGGACAGCCAAATCGATCACCGCCGGATTTCGGGCGCCGGTGATGTCGTTGATCAGACCAAAGCCGTGCTCAAGAGCATACGCGATCACTTCCGGCGTATCGCTGTCGATCGAAAAAAGGGCTTGTTCGTGCAGATTTTTCCGGGCAACAGCATCGCAAATTGGGCGCACACGGGCCAATTCTTCTGCCGGCGAAACCGGCCGGGAACCCGGCCGGGAAGACACGCCACCCACATCGATGATCTGTGCGCCCTCGGCCATCATTGCCTCCATCCGTTCCACAGCGGCTTCGGCGACGAAACGGCTCCCGGCATAGAAACTGTCGGTGTTGGCATTGACGACACCCATGATGCGGATGGGATATTGGGAGCGGGGGGACAACAGGCGGGTCAATGCCCGGGCGACATCGCGCAACCCAAAAGCCTGTGTTGCAGCCTTGCGCGCGAGCTGCCGGATATGCTTGCGGCTCCCGATCAGCAGACAATCCACCCGATCCGTCTCGCACGTGACTACCCCGCCGGGCACCGCCAACTCTGCTCCGATGCTCAATGCGTCCTGCTTGAGGATATTGGCTGCCGGTGTTTTGAGATCGTGTATGTGCACATAGAGAAGCTCCATCTTCTCCGCCATGATTGCGATGCCGCCGCTGCGGACACCGTATGCCGCGAGCAGGCTTTGGGGATCGGCGGGCTGTGGAATGGCATAGAGGGTCATGGGATTCCTTTGTGTGCGGGGATTACGGTTGGGGGGCAGTTCGCTTTTTTTTGTGCGCCAGCAGTTTGAGGAGGACACCGGTGAGCACAAACGGTGCCGGAGAACCTTTGTCCAGTGCCAGACGACTCTGGCGCAGATGGTCCAGCGTGCGCGCATCAAGGCGGTACTGACCGCTGAACATCGCTGCACGGCCAATCTGTTCCAGCAACACTTTGGCACGGGCGTTGTCCACCCGTTTGTGCTGCTGGACAAAGGCATAAACGCCGGCAATATCTAGCTTGTCCATTGCCAATTCCAATGTGTCGTGCGTCTCGCCCTCGTCGAGTACGGTGATCGGGAGGCGGGATCGCACCGTCGGGAGGAGGGTCGATCGGGACGAAAGAATCAGGATAAACTCCGTATTGGGAGGCGGCTCTTCGATGGCCTTGAGGAGCGTGTTTTGCACGACATCGCTAAATTGGTCTGCCACCAGGATCACCATGACCCGTTCATAGCTCGAAAGGTATGCTTTTTCGACCGCCCGTTTGGCATCTTTGACCGAAAACGCCTTCCCCTCTTCGGCGCGGATCACTTCGAAACGCTCCCCCTGTGTCGCCAATGCGCGCAATTGTGCAATGACTTCATCCCATTGTGCCGCAATGATCACTTGGCTCGTCAGGCGCATCATCCGACCTGTACTTTTCCGTGCAGCGCCGCATCCACGCTTTTGTCAAACAGTCGATAAAGCTGCAGCAGTTTCATATCCATCAGGGGATCACTCTCGCGCAGTACAAAGCTTCCGGCAACCTCTTCGTTAATGGGCCAGAGAAAATTACTCTCCTTGCGGTAGGCGATTTTGGTGCAGGCATGCCCCCCCGCGCCAATATACCAAAAAAAATACCCCTGTGGATACATGATCTCCAGCATATCTTCCATCAGGGTGATGCGAAAATCGGTATTGATCTCTCCCAAATCCGGCAAAAGATTCCGCACGCCCTGAAACGGAAGAAAAGGGCGGTTGCGGCTCGGATCATTAACGGCATTGAGAATGTAGCGCTCAAACCACATACGCGGAGGATCGGTCAATACCAGGGCCACCTCCCCCCGGAGCATCCGTGCCAACACACTGCCGATCAACGGCACCCAGGTGTAGCGCCGCTCCTCCATCCAGCTGAAATCGGAAGTGTCT
>CAZRUT010000116.1:0-4375 GCA_964603215.1 uncultured Nitratifractor sp. | reverse complement strand
GATGGCAGAATTTTTGCAGCACCCTTCCAAATATCCGACGCATGCACGCATGATGCCCAATCTGAAGATTACAGCCAAAGAAGCACAGGGTCTTGTGGCATTCCTCAAACACATGAGCAGCATCGATACCAACGGTTTCCCGCGCGGTTTCTCCAAGACCATCGACCAATTCAAAGCAGGAGGCACCAATGCTCATTAACATGAAATCAAATCATTTGGCCAATGCAGGCCAAAAAATCGGATTGATGTATATGCGTGTCGCGATCATTCTGTTTGGCGCACAGCTCTTGATGGGAATCATTGCAGCGATTCAGTTTATCTATCCGTCATTTTTGTTTGAAATCTTTGATTTCTCGGTAGCACGGATGGTGCACATCAATGCATTGGTCGTGTGGATGCTCTTTTCCATGATCGGATCGGTTTATTATATGACAACCGACGAGACAGGCGAAGAGGTCGTTGCCGCCGGGCTTGGCAGGCTGGGGTTCTGGGTACTGACGGCTGCTATTGCCGTGGTTGTTCTGGTTTATATTTTTGTCCAGATTGGGCCGGGTACCGAGCAAACCATTTGGTTGATCAATGAAGGGCGTGAGTACATCGAAGCACCCCGCTGGGCCGACCTCGGCATTGTCGTAGTGGTCTTGATCTTTTATGCCAATGTATTCTTTACGTTCCTCAAAGGGCGCAAAACCGGCATCATGACGGTCATGGTTGCCAACCTGTTGGCATTGGCCGGTCTTTATCTGGCCGGAATGTTCTTCACCGATAATATTTCCATGGATCAGTACTGGTGGTGGTGGGTCATCCACCTGTGGGTCGAAGCGACGTGGGAAGTCTTTGTTGGCACGCTCGCAGCCTATGCCCTGGTCAAGTTCATCGGCGCCAAGCGCGAAATCGTCGAAATGTGGCTCTGGATCGAAGTGCTGATGCTCTTTGGATCCGGTATTCTTGGTCTGGGCCACCACTATTTCTGGATCGGTACCCCGGAGTACTGGTGGGAAATCGGAGCGCTCTTCTCGGCACTCGAGCCGGTACCGCTGGTTGCGATGTTTGTTCACGTCCTGTATGACTGGGCCAAGGAACAGGGAGCATCCGGTGAACGTTCGGTCATCAACAATGGCCCGGGCATGGCATGGATCGTTACCAATGCATTCGGCAACTTTCTCGGGGCCGGTATCTGGGGCTTCTTCCATACATTGCCGCAGGTCAATATCTATACCCATGGTACGCAGTTTACTTCTGCGCACGGACACCTGGCATTTTTCGGTGCCTATGCAACCATCCTGATCGGGATGATGTATATGGGCGTTCAGGGTGCGTACGGCGTCAAGCAAATGAAAGCGACCTTCAATTCCAAGATGGCGATCTTCCTCATTACCTTTGGTGTGATCGGAATGACCATTGCATTGACCATCGCCGGCTATGAGCAGGTACTGGTAGAGCGGGCTGAACTGGGTGGCGGATGGCAGGCATACTTCACGGCACAAAATCTCCCGTGGTATGTTCAGGCACAACTGTGGCGCTTGATCATGGGTGTGGTGTCCTTCCTCGGATTTGTTTACTTGCTGATCGATTTACTCACCATCGGCAAGCGCGCCAAGGCGGCCGAGGCGTAACCGCCCCGGCTTGTAATGTATCTTAAGGAGTCTATATGCTATTTCAACACTTGACGGATATCAACCCAAGTTTTTTTGGTTGGCTCAATCAGGGTCCACTGACGCTGACGATCTTTTTGCATACGGTCATTGTGTTGCCGATGTTTTGGATCTACTTCAGCGAAAAGAAGAAACTGGGAAAATAAGTATCCGATCGATACAGTTTGATTCGATCGCGAGGTTTTCGTATGCAATGTAAGTTTATTTTTAAGCAATAGTGTATACGATTATATGTATCCATTTCAATTAATAGGAGGAATCATGAAATTGAACAAAATCTTGGGCCTGGCAGCAGGCTTTAGTGTGGCTGCAAGCCTTGCAGTTGCCGGCGGCATGGACTATGCCAAAACCTACAAACAAGAGTGCCAGGGGTGCCACGGGTTTATCCACCAGGGCGGTGTCGGAGCCAATATTCAGCCTAAAACCCTGAAGAAACTCGACGACGCGATTCTGGTCGGCACGATCATGAACGGTGTACAGGGAACGGCGATGCCGGCATGGAAAGCATCCTTCTCCAAAGAAGATGCTGCCGGAATGGTCAAATGGCTCCGAGAGTGGAAAATGCCGGCCGGCATGAAGCTCAGCATGGAAAAAGTGCATGCCAGCTGGCAAAAACTTGCCGACCGCGAAGCCTTGGCCAAAAAATATCCCAAAGCAGTGGATGTTGCGAGTGTCATGGATATTTCGTTCGCGACAGAGCGTGATGCATCGCTGGTGGATTTTATCGACAATACCAGCGGCAAAATGCTCTCACGCCACAAAGCAGGATTCGCAGTGCACGTTACCGTGACGAACAAAAAATTCCCGCGCTATGCGTATTCGATCAGCCGATCGGGCCGTTTGACCATGTTTGACCTTGCTGCACCCGGCGAACCGGCATTGGCCAGTGTTCAGGTCGGACAGTCTTCGCGTGGCCTGGCTGTCTCTCCAGATGGCAAATATGTAATTGCGGGTGATTATGTGCCCGGTGGTGCCGTCCTGTGTGACGCCATGACACTGGAGCCGCTCAAAGTCTATGATACCAGCAATGTGCCTTTGATCGGCGGCGGAACCGGCAACAGCCGTGTAGCTTCGTTGGCAGATACACCGTACGGTCCGTACTTTGCGATGACCCTCAAAGATGCGGGCGCTGTGTACATTATTGACTACTCCAAAAAAGGCTTCCCGGTCGTGGGTAAAGTCGAAAACATTGGCAAGATCCTGCACGATGGATTTGAGAACGAAAACGAAGGCCCCGATCATGGGCGCTATTTCCAAATCGCTTCGCAAAAAAGTGACTTGATCGGTATCGTGGACTTCAAAACCATGAAACTTGCTGCCAAAGTGATGACCGGTACGGCGACCAAGCCCCACCCGGGCCAAGGCTCCAGCTGGTTCAACAAAAAAATGGGCAAGCAGCTCAATGCAACCGTCAACATCAAGCAGGGCAAAGTCGTTATCTGGACTTCTCCGGGCTGGAAAGTGGTCAAAGAGATCAAAACAGCCGGCGGTGGACTCTTCGTTGGAACCAGCAAGGACACCCCTTATATTTGGGCTGACTGTGTTCTGGGCGGTGCGAAAAACTACAACCGTGTCTATCTCGTGAACAAAGAGACACTTGAGGCAGACCGTATCATCGAAGTGGGCAAAGAAAAAGGCCACTTGATCGATGCCAAAACCAACAAAGTGATCCAGGAGTGGGATGCTACCCAGTACAAAACAGTTCCCGGCAAAGAAGTTGCATCCAAAATGAGCAAAGAGACACTCTTGACCTATACAGACAAACTTGGCGAAAAAGTTGCCAAGCCTGTTCAGCCGAGATTGCTGCACGCTGAGCCGGCCAATCACGGCAAATGGGTTACCATCAGTGAGTGGACGGCAGGGCGCATCGGAATTTACGATGCCAAAACCGGCAAATTCGTCAAGTACATCCACAACTTGACCACGCCGACATTTACCTACTCAATCGAGCACCGACAAGAAGTTCCGGGCGCGTAATTGAGGCCTTCACTTTCCCTCCGGGGAAGGTGATTTGTCAAGAGAACTTTTGTTGTTTTGGTAAATCGCCTTTCGGAAACGTATGAAAATTTTATCCCTGATTTTTTTTCTACTGCTGACCATGCTGTTGCCTGCCAAATACATGAGCAACTACGCGTGCAGTGAGTGCCATGAGAAGATATACAACGAGTTTGAACGCTCCATGCACGCCAAAGGCTATTTTAATGATGCATTGCATCGCCATGTGGCAGACAGTGTTAGCACCAAAAAGTATGATTGTGCGGTATGCCACATGCCGGCAGCGGACAACCTCAAAGAGCTCATAGCCGGCGACGCAAGGCCTGATAAACATAATGTCACGCACACGGATGCTGTCTCTTGCTATTATTGCCACACAATTGCATATGTGAAAAAATCGCATCAACATTATATGAATATCTTAGCCAAAGATACGGGAACAGATCGACCGAGCTTCTACGGAGCGCTTCAGGATCCGGAAGATGTAGAGAAGCACTATTCATTACATAATCCTATTTACAGAAAAAATGTATGCAAGGGATGCCATGCATACAAGCTCAATGATTTGAATACGACAATCTTTCATGCCATGAAGCCAAAGGAGGACTCAAAGGCATGCATCAAATGTCATATGCCCAATCTCTCCGGCGGTAATGTAGAGATGAACCACAAGGCAAGACCGCATCATGTCAGTCATCAATTTCTGGGTATTCACGATACGGAGT
>CAZRUT010000115.1:0-4413 GCA_964603215.1 uncultured Nitratifractor sp. | reverse complement strand
GAAGAAGACAGCAGCGGATATCCCGACTGCCGTGAAAATTATATTGAGGCTATGGAGCGTGCCATCCATCTCGGTACCCGCGATGCAACCCGCATCGCCATTCGGATGCCGCTGGTGCATCGGAGCAAATCCGAAATCGTCCGCATGGCAATCGACCTCGGGGTGGATTTGGCCCACACATGGAGTTGCTACCAAAATGAAGAAGCCGCATGCGGCGTATGTGACAGCTGCCGTTTGCGTCTGCACGGTTTCGAAGCGGCCGGTGCAGTCGATCCGATCCCGTATGTTACAGATTAGCCTTTTTCTTTTCGTCGATGCTTTGCTGATACTGGGTGCGGAGGCCGGGCTTGGCTTCTTCGGGAACAATCAGGCGGCATTGCGCGCGGCCGGCCTCCCAGCCAGTCCGATAGTCTGCTGAGGCTGCCGAGCGGCTGTAGTTGCGCCGAAAGCGCCCCTCGGCCGTCGTGCAGCCGTCCCGGACCCCTTGCTTGAAATCATCGGAGACATTGCGGCCGAAATTGTGTTCTCTGTAGCAAAAATAGCCTGCATTTTTCATATAAGGAAAGCACCGCCCCCCTGAGGGAATGCATCCGCTGAGGGTCAACATTGCGACCGATAATGCTACCAGGGTTACTGTTTTGTATTGCATGCTTGTGTTCTCCGGAAAATCGTGTTACTATTTTAGCAGATTATGGTTAATATAGCCCTACACAAAGGAGCAGATATGGGGACACCATTGCAACACCAAGTCTGGGAAGCACTGCAGCACATCCCAAAAGGACGGGTGACGACGTACGGTGAGATTGCCCGCTACCTCGGTACCGATGCAGTGCGTGCGGTGGGCAGTGCGGTGGGCAAAAACCCCGATGCACCGCGCGTACCGTGCCACCGCGTCGTCCCCGCGACGGGAAAGATCGGCCAGTACAGCGGTGGAGAAGGGACGCCGACCAAGATCGCCCTTCTGGCCGAAGAAGGGGTGGTGGTCGCAGCGGGAAAAGTGGTTGATTTCGCGCGTGTTTTCTGGTCGTTCGATCAGCAGTCAACCAGTCCGTCGGGAAGTTGATCCTCTTGGGCCGGAAAAATACTTTCGACCACCAGTTCGGGATGGATCAGTTCCCGCAGTTTGCGCTGGGCAACCATTTTAGTCGTCAGCGTGCTCATGGAGCAGCCATTGCAGGTGCCGCCGAGTTCGATCCATGCCCGGCTGTCTTTGACGCCAAGGTAGCGCATGGTTCCATTGTGCGACGCGACATAGGCTTCGACGCTGGGGAGAAATGTTTTGATGGCACTGCAGAGGTCTTCATCGCTAAAAGGCATCATGGTGGGCCTCCTTTGGATTTTGGGTGGGAATATAGCCAAAAAGGCTTAAACGGGGATGAATGCCTGCGTGCGTCCGGGAGGGGTCATGCGCTGTCACGTATGCCATAGCTTTTCTGTCTCGGTCGTCTGTGCTGCATGTGCTGCGCGCCTGCTGACCCCGAACACCACGCGCCGGCAGGTCGGTTCTCTGGAAGTGGTGAGCCTGTTTCGCTATGCGGCGATCGAGCCGTTTTTGCTGACCAAACACACACCGGTCGGCCACCGCATCTATCGCTTTTTGGGGCGTCGGTATCTTGCACCGTTTGTGGCGGCGTTTGCCGATCATGCCGACGCTCCGTTTGCGCTGATGGCCATCGACGACACAGTACGGTACGGATATGCCCACACGGCGCTGCTGACCCGCGCCGTACGCCATCCCGATGTCCGGGTCCTGCACGGAACACTGCGGGCCCGTAACCGTGTCCGTTATGCCGGGAAAACCCTCCAGTACCGGCTGGATCACCCCCGGGATTTCCGCTATACCGGTCCGCACGTACGGGATGCAGTCATTGTGGACGATATTGTGACGACCGGGTTGACCTTGCAGGAGGCACAGCAGAGGTTGAAAGCGGCCGGAATCAATGTGTTATTTGCGTTGACACTGGCCGATGCGCAGGCGTAATCCAAATAATCACCAAAAAACATATTCCCCTTGGCATTTTTTTGGTATCATTTCAGTCGGGAGTTTTGGACACCCTCCAAAAAAGACGCGGGAGCTGAATATGAAACGCAATATTGTTGTTATGATCCTCGTGGTGTGGGGTACGATTTTGCATGCCGAGCCGCAGGAGAGTTTTGTGTTTTTGAGCAAAATTTCCCGCCTTGAGCAGAGCCTGCTTGCCTACACAAAATACCATTTTCTGTCGCATGCTTTTCCTGAAAAAGGGCAATACGCTGCGCAAGCTGAAACGTATTACAAACACTATGAAGACGGAATGCGTCAAGTAAGCATCGATCTGAAGCGCGAAAAAAATCATCGCATGTTGCGTCACTTTATTGATGCCAAAGACCAGGTAAACATATGGCGGGCTTCCGGACAGAGCTCGGGCGACTACCAAAAGCTTTTGGCTGCCATCGCAGAGACGGAAAAGGCAATACACCAAATGACTGAAACAAAGATTCTGGCTCTCTCTCCCCGCCAACATATTTTGTATGTTTTGGTTCATATGCAGATGCTTTTGGAGGGGGTTGCTCAGGATTATATTCTGATGCATGGCTGGCACAAAACAAAAGCGCTCCAAAAAAGCCTCCAAAAACGGGTGCAGGACTTGGAGCAGGACATTGGGCAGTGCAAACGGTATGGATCGTGGAGCGCCAAAGAGCAAAAAACGGTCAACCGCATGATACAAACATGGACGGTGCTCAAAAAGGCGCTGGACCAGCCGGATCTGCCGCTTGTCATTGTTTTGGGTACGCAGCATATGGCCGCACGTGTATCCGAACTCCAAGCCAGCAGCGAGTACGATTGGTAAAAGGACAGAGATGAAATTCAAATGGCTGTTTTATCCGTTGACAGTAGCGCTGTTTGCGCTGATGAGCTATTCGTTGTATCGCACATATACCATGTTTGACGCACGGCAGCAACTTAAACAGGTACATGACGATCTGACGGTACTGAAAAAGCTGGGGAGGCTGGTGGCCGATACAGGGGACGAGGCTTTTGATCAGACGCGTTATTTTGGTGTCAAGGGGGTCAATTATCTGGACCGTCTGATGCGCAGTCGCCAACAGGTTGACCGCTCTGTTTCTGCGCTCAAGCAGACCATGGAAAAGAAGGGCACCACCCTGATAGATGCCGGTGCCCTTACAGTGTTCGTGCGGCAGACCCAGGCGGTGCGCCGCCAGATCGACGCCATGGATTCAGCATATATGAAACGTTTTGAAGAGACCAATGCATCGGAACCGATTGCCCATCTGTTTCAGAAAATTCATTATGCAGAACTGAGGCGTCTGCCGCGGGAAATGCGCCGTGAAATTGTGGCATATTTTCGGATGCTTTTTTTGGAACACACATTGCAGGATGGGCGCACCATGACGGCATACTTTTTGGCACGACGCATGCCGCTGAGTTCCCGGAATATGGCGGTCATGGAATCTATTTTGGAAGGAAAAGGGCGATCGATTTTTCGAGACAATCTGGAAAAGATTTTGCCCAAGGAATATCCCGGGCACCGACAGGAAAACGGGACGGCTCACAAAGAGTTGGCCGGCATCCGGGGAGATATTTTCGAACATGCCGGTACCGGTAATTTCTCACACCGACTTTACGATGTCGAGGCCCTTTATCTGAGTCCGTTGAGTGCCGCCAACCGCCAAGCGGAGCAGCAAATGCAGCAGGCCCAATCGGTCCTCAAGTCGATCCAGGACCACCATACGACCTGGCTGATACGCTACGCTGTCATTGCCGCAATCCTGGCGGCGATTTTGATCGTTTTGTTTACGGTGCTTCGCGCTGCTAGGCGGGAGAAGCAGGCACTTGAGGAGAGTCTGCGGGCGATTGTTGGTGATTTGAACGTCGCGCGGCGCAAAGAACTCGAAACCATCATGCGCAAACGCGATCGCACTGCCATTTACCGCTTTTTGTCCAAAACCACCATGGATGCCCGTGCCGCCGAAGAGCGTGCCCACCAGGCCGAAAAGGCGAAGAACCTCTTTTTGGCAAATATGTCACACGAGATCCGCACCCCGCTCAATGGTATTTTGGGCTTTACACAGTTGATGCAAAGCACCCCGCTCAACCCGGAACAAAAAGAGTTCATGGAAGTGATCGGAGGGAGCTCGGAAAACTTGCTCAAAATTGTCAACGATATATTGGATCTCTCAAAAATCAATGCAGAAAAAATTGAATTGGAGTTGATCCCGTTTAGCCTCATCAACTATCTCGAAAAAGCAGTGGAACCCCATGCAGCCCGTGCGCTGGAACGCGGCATCGACTACAGCACATTCATTGATCCGACGCTGCCCATTGTCAACGGCGACCCCACCAAACTGACGCAGGTGATGACCAACCTGATCGGCAATGCCGTCAAATTTACCAATGAAGGCGGCACCGTA
>CAZRUT010000114.1:2834-4425 GCA_964603215.1 uncultured Nitratifractor sp. | reverse complement strand
AACCGTCGACCCTCACCTTGGCAAGGTGATGCTCTACCGCTGAGCTACGCCCGCACTCTACAAATTCGGAGTGCGATTATAGCAGAAATTTTTTGAGATGTAAAGCATTTATCCGCAACCGGATATAATGGCGCCATGAATGCAAACACGCTGCAAAAAAATATATGGATCATTGTCGGGGGAGGCGCCGCCGGTTTGGCTGCTGCTGTGGCGCTCGGCCGTGCCGGAGAAACAGTGCTGCTCCTCGAACAAAACGACCGCGTAGGCAAGAAGATACTGGTCTCCGGAAATGGCCGGTGCAACATCGGCAACCGCCACATAGAACCCGGCCGCTTCCACTCCCGGAACACCCCATTTGTTATGCAGGTACTCGACGGATATGGCGCCGACCGCATCATTGCATTTTTCCGCTCGATTGGACTGGAGCTGACCGAGGGCAAAGCACACCAACTCTTCCCTATGTCCCTGCAGGCAGGCTCCGTGGTGGATCTGCTGGCGTTTGCCGCCAGGGAGGCCGGCGTAACGATCCAGACCGACTGCCGTGTCCAACACATTGACAAAACAGCCGAGGGCTTCACGCTCCAGACAACCCAGGGCGAAAAAACCGCCACCCACCTCATGATCGCTTCGGGATCGGTGGCAGCCCCTCAGCTTGGCGGATCGGATTCAGGATATTTGTTTGCCGCCAAAATGGGCCATACTCTCATCCCCCGGCATCCCGTGCTCGTGCCGTTGCACTCGGCGGAGCAATGGATCAAACGATGTTCGGGGCTCAAAATTCGAGGAAGGGCCAAACTCTATGCCAATGGTGCATATATTACCGAACGCACAGGTGATCTGCTCTTCACCGATTATGGAATATCCGGATTGGCTGTTTTGGACATCAGCAGTGCAGTGAGTGTGCGACTGGCAGACAATGACACCTGCGAGCTGCGCCTTGATGTCATGCCCGATCGCACCCAAAAGGCACTTGTCAACCTGATGCTTGAATGCAGCAAACCAACGAGCAGCAAACCGCTCGCACTGTGGCTACAGGGCATCCTGCACAAAAAGCTGATTCCCGTCATCATCAAGCATTCCGGAACGCAAGCCCAAACCGAAGCCGATCTCAACCGCAAAGAGATCAACCGCCTCGTTCACACCATCAAAAACCTCAAGCTCCGCATTACAGATACCCGGGGATTCCGATATGCTGAAGCCGCCATGGGTGGCGTGGACACCACCGAAGTCAATCCCCATACGCTCGAATCCAAACGGGTCCCTCACCTCTTTTTTGGCGGGGAAGTATTGGATGTCGATGGGGATCGGGGAGGATTCAATTTTCACTTTGCATGGACGTGTGGATTGCGGGTGGGCGGTACCGCACCCCGCCTGGGAAAACGGTCAGGGTAGCGCAGGAATCGCTTGAGGCGGCGGTGCCGAAAATGACTGGCTGCTATTGTGCGTTTTTCTTGTCCCGGATGTACCGTTTGCGCATAATGGGATCAAGATATTTTTTACGGATGCGGATGCTTACGGGTGTCACTTCGATGAGCTCATCTTCTTCGATCCATTCCATCGCCGCTTCAAGAGACATTGCGCGGGGGGGAAC
>CAZRUT010000114.1:0-2824 GCA_964603215.1 uncultured Nitratifractor sp. | reverse complement strand
GGAACCAGCTTGATCGCATCATCAGCGCCGCTGGTGCGCATATTGGTCAGCTGCTTGCCTTTGAGGGGGTTGACTTCGAGGTCGCCGGGGCGGGCAGACTCACCGATGACCATGCCGTTGTACACTTTGTCCTGAGGGTGGATAAACATGGTCCCGCGTGCCTGCAAATTGAAGATTGAAAATGCCACCGCTTCGCCGCTGTCCATCGAGACAAGCGCTCCCGGTGTTCGGCTCTCGACGTGGCCGGAATAAGGCCGGTATTCGAGAAAGGAGTGGTTCATAATACCTTCGCCTTTGGTGTCCGTAAGAAACTCGTTGCGGAATCCGATCAGTCCGCGTGCGGGAATTTCAAACTCCAGTCGCACCGTACCGTCGGGCATGGGAACAAGCGACGTCATGTTGGCTTTGCGCTTGCCCAGTTTTTCGATGGCAATCCCCTGAAATGCTTCGGGTACATCAACCACCAGGTATTCAAACGGCTCCATTTTGACCCCGTTTTCCTCCCGGGTAACCACCTCGGGTCGGGCCAGAAGAAATTCGAAACCCTCCCGCCGCATATTTTCTGCCAGGATGCCGATCTGAAGCTCCCCGCGACCGGAAACCTTGAAGCTGGCATCTCCCATTGGCTCCATGCGCATGGCAATGTTGGTTTCCATCTCTTTTTCGAGCCGATCCCGGATTTTGTTGGAGGTAACATGCTGCCCCTCGGTGCCGGCAAGGGGGCCATCGTTGACCGACATAATAATAGAAAGGGTCGGTTCTTCGACATGCATGGGATCGAGCGGAACCGGATGGACAGGATCACAGACAGAATCCCCGACATCAATCGTATTGAAGCCCGCAATGGCCACGATATCCCCGGCTTCGGCTTCGGCGATCTCGATCCGTTCGAGCCCTTTGAATCCAATCAGCTTGGAGATGCGCGACGTGTATTTGGAGCCATCGGCTTTGACCAGCAGGTACGCATCCCCTTTTTTGACCCGGCCGTTGAAAATACGGGTGATGCCGATACGCCCGACGAAACTATCCGAGTCGAGCGTAAAAACCTGGGCCTGAGTATCGTTTTCCGGAGAGCCTTCAGGCGAAGGGACTTTGTTTAGAATGGCTTCAAAAAGCGGTGTCATGTTTTGGTTCTCGTCTTCGAGCTCCCATTTGGCATAACCATCCCGTGCTGCCGCATAAAGAATGGGGAACTCCAGCTGTTCCTCGTCGGCATCCAGCGCCACAAGCAGATCGAACACCTCATCGACCACCCGTTCGGGGTCGGCAGCGTCTTTGTCGATCTTGTTCACCACTACGACGGGAATCAGTCCCAGCTCGATTGCTTTTTTGAGCACAAACTTTGTCTGGGGCATCACCCCTTCCTGCGCATCCACAAGGAGCAGAACCCCATCGACCATTTTGAGCACCCGCTCCACTTCACCGCCAAAATCAGCATGGCCCGGAGTATCGATGATGTTGATCTTGTGATCGCCGTAGGTGATGGCAGTATTTTTGGAAAGGATGGTGATCCCGCGCTCTTTTTCGATATCGTTGCTGTCCATGACGCGCTCATCAATCTCCTGGTGGGCAGCAAACGTACCCGACTGCTGAAGCAATGCATCGACCAAAGTTGTTTTTCCGTGGTCAACATGCGCAATAACGGCAATGTTTTTGATTTTTTGCATGAAAATATCCTGATTATTCCGGCAGGGCTCTACCCGGGCCGGGGCATCTGTTTTTCGCGCATTATACCCAAAAGGGATAAGACCCCGTCGTTAAATACCTATTCCGTAAATTTCATGATACATTTTCAGGGCATAGCGGTCGGTCATCGATGCAATGTAGTCTGCGACAACCCGTGCAGGCTTGCGGTGTTCCATTTGGGTTTTTTGGCGGGCAGGGAGCAGGTCGTGGTCTTCTCCAAATGCCCGGTAGAGGGCACGAATACACTCTTTGCCGGCATGCATTTTCCGAACAATTTTTTCATGACGATAGAGGGAGGAAAAGAGCCGTTTTTTAAGCTGTTTCAGTTCCAAAGCTGTCTCGGGAGAAAATCCGACCGGAAGCGGTACGTGCGCATCCAGCGTACTGCAAAGAGGCATATCGGAGGGATAGCGCCGGATTTTCGGGGCGGACGTATGGATAAAATCCTCCACCAACAGTTTGATCAGGGCCGCCACAAAGCGATGGCGGTAGAGGGCATGGTTGCGATCAATCCCTTCATCAACTACCATCCGTTGCACCCGTTGCGCCAACGGCGTATCCTCCAAATCATCACATACAATCAGCCCGTATCGAATCCCGTCATCAATATCGTGGCTGGTATAGGCAATCGCGTCGGCATGATCGACCACCATGGCTTCGATCGAAGGATGACGGGTGGTATCAAACACTTCGATGATGGCCTCCGGCAAAAAAGATTTGTGGTAGGGGTAGGAATGTTTCAACATCCCTTCCAATGTCGCAAACGTCAGGTTAAGGCCGTCAAAGCCGGGGTAGCGTTTTTCCAGCCTGGTCACAACCCGAAACGACTGGAAATTGTGTTCGAACCCGTTGGGGTGGCCATCGTTTTTGAGCAAAGCATCGAGCACATCCCCACCCACATGCCCAAAAGGGGTATGTCCCAGGTCGTGGCTGAGTGCGATCACTTCGGCCAATGTCTCATTCAGCCCCAGTTGGCGTGCCAGGGTCCGGGCAATTTGGGAAACTTCCAATGAATGGGTCAGTCGGGTGCGAAAATAATCTCCTTCGTGGTTGAGAAACACTTGGGTTTTGTACTCCAGACGCCGAAACGAACTGCAATGAAGCACCCGATCGCGGTCGCGGGCAAACGGATCACGGA
>CAZRUT010000113.1:0-4453 GCA_964603215.1 uncultured Nitratifractor sp. | reverse complement strand
GCATATCGACGCGTCACCGGTACCAATCTCTACACCGCATCACTTCAGTCTATTGCCGAATCACAGGCGATCCTAGTGCTGGGAACCCGTATTTATGACGACAATCCGATGGTCAAATACCACATGACGATGGCCAGCAAACGCCACGGCGCCCGCATTGTCTATCTTCATCCGATGGAAGATGCCCGCATGCAGAACCTCATTACCCAGTTTGTCAAATATGAAGTAGGAAGCGAAGAAGGGGTCAGTGCTTTGCTGGCAGCCACCTGCCTCCAAAACGCAACATTACCCGATGTCTTGGCTGAGGTGATCGGAGCGCTGGATGTCGGGAACCTTAGCGCCGAAAGCAATGTCGGCGAAGAGGAGCTCGATGCAGTGGCCCGCGTGCTCCAGCGCACAACGCGCGTGACGCTGATTGTCGGTGCCGACCTGTACCATCATCCGGCGCGGGAATCGATTGCCCGGTGGATTGCCGCCATCGAAGCGTACAGTCACATCGACGTCATGATCGTGCCGCCAGCAACCAACGCCCGTGGCGTGGCGGAAATTTGCACTTTGGGCGCGGATGCAGACGGATACGTTGTGGGGTATAACGCTCCCGGTGATTTCGTACTCAGCGCTCTAGGAGGCGGGGATTTGGATATGCCCGCACTGAACCAACAGGAAGGAACACTGACCACGGTTGATCAACGGGTGGTCCCGACCCATCCGGCACTTTCTTTCGGCGGCGCTACACTGAACAGCTTGCTTCAAACATTGGGTATCGGCCGCCGACATACGATTGACCAGACGGCCCATCTTCCGACGGACAAAGGATTCCAGGCGATTGCTTTTGACGATTTGCCGAATTATTTTGATCCGCTCGGCGGTGAACATCGGGGATACCTCCTCTCGGAACGGCCATGTGCCACCGATGCACAGTATCGCGAACCGGACACCCTTCCCACATATGATGGGCTCATCGTGTACCGATGTGATACCGGCAACCACTTCGGCCCGTTCACCGAGTGCCTGCCGGGGGATGATGCCGCCCACTTGACGGGCTCACCCCAGTTTGCATCAGCAGCCAAATTGACCGATGGCCAGCGGATCCGTTTTGTGCTGGACGGCATCCGCTATGAACGTGTGTTTCGTATCGATACGACGCTCAAAGGCACGGTCGCAATTCAGCCTGTCTGGGATAGGGGATTAAGTGCTTTTGCGCTATCCTCTTATCGATTCTCCCACCTGAAATTTGAAACATTAGGGAACGACGATGCGTAACGAGATCACGATCACGATCAACAACATAGAGTGCAAAGCCCGCGAGGGAGAGACCATCCTCAACGTCGCACGTGCCCATGGAATTTTTATCCCGGCGATCTGCTATCTGACCCGCTGTTCGCCCACACTGGCATGTCGGATTTGTCTGGTTGAAGCCGACGGGAAACGGGTCTATTCGTGCAATGCAAAAGTCAAACCCGATATGCACGTCGTCACCCAGAATGAAGCGATCCTCGAAGAGCGCCGGGCTATCATGGAAGTGTACGACGTCAACCACCCTCTACAATGCGGCGTGTGCGATCAGAGCGGGGAGTGCGAATTGCAAAACTATACACTGGAACTGGGCGTCGATGCGCAGCATTATGCCATTCCCGATACCCGACGCGGTACCGCCGACTGGAGCACAGTGCTCCACTATGATGCGGGACTCTGTATTGTGTGCGAACGGTGTGTCACCGTCTGCAAGGATATGATTGGGGACAGCGCCATCAAAACAGGCCCGCGTGGTGGGGAGCCTCTGGACAAAGCATACAAGACCACCATGCCCAAAGATGCCTACAGCATGTGGAACAAGCTCCAAAAATCAGTTATTGTCCCCAGCAACGGCACGGAATACACCCAGTGCTCCGATTGCGGAGAATGCACCGCCGTATGCCCGGTCGGCGCATTGACCGAGCGTGATTTTGTGTACAGCAGCAATGCATGGGAACTACAGCAGATCCCGGCTACCTGTGCCCACTGTTCCCGGGGATGCCAAATCTATTACGAAACCAAACATACGGCGATTGACCAGCCCGAGGAAAAGATCTATCGGGTCAAAAGTGAATGGAATTACCAGACCCTGTGCGGTGCCGGGCGGTTTGGCTACGACTATGAAAACCGTAGCGCAGTACGCGACCGCGCTGCATTTGACCGTGCCCTTGCGGCCCTCAACCGCGCCGAAACCGTCCGGTTTGGCTCAGTGATTACCAACGAAGAAGCGCAAATGCTCCAAACCCTCAAGGAACACAAGGGGCTCAAGCTGTATAACCCCGAAGCCAAAGCACTTCAGGATTTTCTCGGCTTTTATCGGGAGGCGAGCGGAAAAAGTCTCTATCCCGATACCTTCAAGTCGATCATGCACACCAGTGATTTCATTATCACCGTGGGCACCAAGCTTCGCAACGACAATCCCAATGTCCGTTATGTGTTTAACAACATCCAAAAGATGAACAAAGGGGCCGGACTCTACTTCCACCCGGTGGGCGATACACTGGTGCCGACGTTTGGCAAGAACGTGGCCGTGTTTGAACATATGCCCGGCCAGGAGGAGCTGGCGCTCTATTTGGTTTTGGATCTCTTTGCCGACCGGGAGAAACTTCCCGAGTCGGTCGCGGGTTATCTTGACACATGCCACACTGTCCGGACAAAAACCGTGACCGAAACCGTGATGGAGACGGTGACAACTACAGCCAAAGACCCTGAAACCGGCGCAGAAAAATCTATCACAAAAAAAGTACCCAAACAGGTGGAAAAAGAGGTAGAATATACCCACAATGATCTGGTAGAAGCACTGGGCGGTGATGCCGAAACGTTTGAAGCGATGTTCCAAAAGATGATGCAGAAAAATAAATTCTTCTCTCTGGTCCTCGGCGAAGACCTCTATTTCCACCCCCGATCACGCACGATAGCGCACCTTGCTGCCCTGGTCGAAGAGACCTGTGCCATGCAGATGGCCATGGTTCCCCCCAAAAGCAATGCACTGGGCGTGGCACAGATTTGCGACCTTGATGCGGATGCTACCGGCTATGTCGTGGGATACAACACGCCGGGCGATTTTGTTTTGAGTGCATTGGGAACGGGTGATTTGGATATGCCGGCGATGAACCAGCAGGAAGGAACGTTGACCACGATGAACAAGCAGGTTGTCCCCACCAATGCTGCACTCCCTTATGGTGGGTACGTACTGAATGATCTCATGAACGGCCTGGGTCTGGGCAAGCAACAAACCGTGAGCTGGACACCTACCCTGCCTCAGGAAAAAGGATACCGCCCGATCGTATTTGATGATTTGCCCAATACATACACAAATGATGGAAGCGAGCACCGCGGGTACGCACTGAATGTGCCGGGCCCGACAACCGGCACGATCGATATTGAACCGTTTGACGATGCCGTCGTCTTGAAAGGAACGCTTGCCTACCGCTCCAATCCACAACGGCAATTCAACGACTTTACCGACACAGCACATCAGATCTTTGAACCATTTGCCCTCTACGCATCACCGGAAAGAGCAGCGGAGCTGGGTACACGGGTTTCGGTTGCATTCGAAGCGGGAGCTTTGGAGCTGGATGTGGTTGTTGATGCACGGATGCAAGGCAACATTGTCGAAATACCGGATTTCAAGAGCGAATACGACATCCATGCGCTCTTTGGAGGCAACCGGTATGCAACAGTAACAATACGAAAGGTGACATGATGGAAGTAACATATTTGGGCGTCATAATCAAAGCCATAATTATCTTGGCGATCATTTCGGCCATCGCCGGATTTGGTACCTATATTGAACGGAAAGTGCTGGCATTCATGCAGCGGCGGCTTGGCCCCATGCATGTAGGGCCGTATGGGCTTCTGCAAATTGCAGCCGACGGAATCAAACTCTTCACAAAAGAGGATTTTATTCCCCAAAATGCCAATAGATTTGTCTTTATGCTCGCACCGGTCATCACAGCGGCAACGGCCTTTATTGCCCTTTCCGCCGTTCCGGTTTTCCCCGATTTTACGCTTTTTGGTATTTTTGTGCCTTCGATCGCCGCTGATGTCAATATTGGTATTCTGTTTGTACTGGGGATGATGGCTGCTGGACTGTACGGCCCTTTGTTGGCAGGGATGTCACAAGCGAACAAGTGGGGTTTGATTGGTGCGGCCCGTACCGCAGCACAGTTTGTCAGCTACGAAGTGGTTACCGGGTTGTCGCTTTTGGCACCGATCATGATCGTCGGATCTTTGTCACTGGTGGATTTCAATCATTACAATGAAACCCACGCCTGGATGATGGTGACACAGCCGCTGGCCTTTGTTTTGTTTCTGATCGCCGGATTTGCCGAAACCAACCGGACGCCGTTTGACCTGCTGGAGCACGAAGCCGAAGTGGTTGCCGGATATGCCACCGAGTACAGCGGCATGCGCTGGGGGATGTTCTTCATCGGAG
>CAZRUT010000112.1:0-4514 GCA_964603215.1 uncultured Nitratifractor sp. | reverse complement strand
GGTGACTATATTGGGGCGATGCCGGCGTTGGGCTTCGGTTTTACCGAAATCGGTACCGTCACCCCCAAACCCCAGCCGGGCAACCCAAAACCCCGCCTGTTTCGCCTCGTCGAAGACCGTGCCATCCAAAACGCCATGGGATTCAACAACCGCGGTGCATGGCACATGATCCAGCGGCTCAAAAAACAGCGTTTTTTTGACTATCCCATCGGCATCAATATCGGGAAGAACAAGGCTACACCCGATGCCGATGCCCTCAGCGACTACACAACACTTTTCAAAGCCTTCAAAGACTACGGCAGTTACATTGCCATCAACATTTCCTCACCCAATACGCCGGGTCTCCGCGACCTTCAAAATGTATCCTTTATCCGTGAAGTGTTTCGGATTGGCCGCACCATCACGCGCCGGCCGATTCTGCTGAAAATTGCACCCGACATGGAACCCGGTCAGGCTGTGACGCTCTGTGAAGCCGCCGTGGAAGCCGGTGCATCCGGGATCATTGCGACCAACACGACAATCGATTATTCTGTGGCGCAGCACCCCCAGGCATTTGGCGGAATCAGCGGAGCACCGCTGCAGGAAAAATCGTTGACGCTGTTCCGGGCCATCGGTGCAGCACTCCACGACCGCACCCTCCTCATCAGTGTCGGCGGGATCGACAATGCCGACGCAGCCTACCGCCGCATCCGCGCCGGCGCCAGCCTTGTGCAGGTTTATACCGGCCTCATCTATCAGGGGCCTCTGTTGGCCCGATCGATCAATGAAGGGCTGATCAAGCGGATTCGTGCCGATGGTTTTTCGCATATCCGCGAAGCGATCGGCTCTGATTACACCCATTAAAACGGACAAGAAAAACCAAGGACAGAGACACACCATGAGTACATTGCCACAGCACCACACCCAAACCCTCCCCAACGGCCTCCGGGTCGTTGTCATTCCGATGAGCAACCATTCCGATGTCATCACCACCAATGTGTTTTATGATGTCGGCAGCCGTGACGAAACGATGGGCAAAAGCGGGATCGCCCACATGCTTGAACACATGAATTTCAAATCAACCAAAAACCTTGCCGAAGGAGAGTTCGACGCGATCGTCAAGCGCTACGGCGGTGTCAACAATGCTGCGACCGGCTTCGACTACACCCACTATTTCATCCAGTCTGCCCGCCGATACCTCGACCGATCCCTGGAGCTTTTTGCTGAGCTGATGGCGCACCTCAATCTCGCCGATGAAGCATTTCAAAGAGAACGCGATGTCGTGGCCGAAGAGCGGCGCTGGCGCACCGATAACTCCCCGATCGGCTACCTATACTTCCGCCTGTTCAACACCCACTACACGGCCCACAGCTATCACTGGACACCGATCGGATTCATGGAAGACATCCAGCGCTGGCGCATCGAAGACATCCGGGCATTTCACCGCCGTTTCTACCGGCCGGATCGTGCCATGATTGTCGTGGCGGGTGACATTGATCCGGCGGAAGTGTTCGCGTCAGCCGCGCATCATTTTGGCATGATCACCTCCCCGGATTCTGATCCGTGCGATCCGCTGTTGACCATCACACCTGTCGAGCCGAAGCACGACGGCAGTCGGCGCGTTGAAATCCACCATGAAAATGCCCGCAATGACACATTGGCAATCGCCTACCCCATCCCCGACTTCCGGCACGAGGACCAGGTTGCTCTTTCGGTAATCGCCGAATTGCTCAGTTCCGGAAAGAGCAGCCGCCTCCACGAAGCCATGATCCGGCAAGAACCCCTTGCCCACGAAGTCTATGGCTACAATATGGAATTGAAGGACCCCGGCATCTTCCTTTTTCTTGCTATGGGCAATCCTGATGTCACAGCTGCAACAATGGAGGCCACACTCCTGCGGGAAATCGATCGCCTCAAAACAGAAACCATTGCGTCCGAAGAGCTGGAAAAAGTCCTCATCAATACCCGGCGGGAATTTGTCCATATTCTGGAGAGTTCCACGTCACTCGGTGATCTTTTCGGAAGCTACCTCATCCGGGGCGATGTGACGCCGCTGTTAAACTATGAGGCAAATTTGGATAAAATTACACCCGACATGATCCGCCGTGTGGCCCAACGCTACTTCGATCACACTGTGGGCACCACCTTAATCTTGAGGAACAGTGAATGAACACGTACATTAGCGGCGCGACCACCGCGCTGATCACCCCGTTCAAAAACGGTCGGCTTGACGAAGCAACTTATGCAGCACTGATCCGCCGTCAGATCGCTCATGGCATCGATGCGGTCTGTCCTGTGGGCACTACCGGAGAGAGCGCTACCCTGAGTCATGATGAGCACAAGCGCTGCATTGAAATTGCCGTCGAAGTGTGCCGGGGAACACCGACCAGAGTGCTGGCCGGCGCCGGATCCAATGCCACCCACGAAGCGATCGACATCGCACGGCATGCCGAGAAATGCGGTGTCGATGCGCTCTTCTCTGTCAGTCCCTATTACAACAAACCCAGCCAGGAAGGGCTCTATCAGCACTACAAGGCCATCGCTTCCGCCGTGGATGTTCCGTTCATGCTATACAACGTCCCCGGACGGACCGGTGTGGACATTCTCCCCGATACCGTCAAACGTCTCTTTGATGATGTGGCCAATATCATGGGGATCAAAGAAGCAACCGGCTCCATCGAGCGCACCGTTGCATTACTGATGCTGGTACCCGACCTGTATGTTTTCAGCGGAGACGATGCGATCGATTTCCCGATTCTTGCCAGCGGCGGCAAAGGGATCACGTCAGTGACAGCCAACCTGCTGCCTGACCAAAAAGCCAAACTCACCCACGCTGCACTCGACGGCGATTTCACGACATCCAAAGCAATCAACGACGCTCTTTATCCGGTCAACAAAGTCCTCTTTTGTGAATCCAACCCCATCCCCATCAAGGCTGCCATGTACATTGCCGGACTGATCCCGACTCTCGAATACCGCCTGCCCCTTGTCGCACCCAGCAGTGCCAATATGAAAACAATCGAAGCCACCATCAAAAACCATACCATACCAGGAGTCTAAATCCATGCGCACATCCAACAAAGGAAAAACCCTCGTCATCACCGGTGCCACCAAAGGAATCGGTCGCGCCACGGCCGAAAAATTCGCCAGCGAGCGGGTCAATATTGCTTTTACCTACAACAGCGACAAAGCAGTAGCCGATGCCATCGCACAGGAGCTGGAGCGGCGATACGACATCCGCGCCCGAGCCTATCCGCTCAACATTCTTGATCTCGACCAGTTTAAAACGCTGTTCGAGGCGATCGATGCTGATTTTGACCGCGTGGACTTTTTCGTCAGCAATGCTATGATTTACGGGCGTTCTGTAGTCGGAGGGTATGGAAAATTCATGAAACTCCGCCCCGCCAGAGGATTGACCAATATCTGGACCGCCACCGTCGGTGCCTTCGTGGCTGGGAGCCAGGAAGCAGCCAGGCGGATGCACAAAGTCGGCGGCGGCTCCATTGTAACACTCAGCTCCACCGGCAACATGGTGTACATCGAAAACTACGCAGGCCACGGCACCAACAAAGCTGCCGTCGAGGCGATGAGCCGTTATGCGGCGGCGGAGCTCGGGGAGATGGGCATCCGCGTCAATGCCGTCAGCGGCGGCCCCATCGAAACCGACGCCCTGCGGGCCTTTACCAACTACGAAGAGGTCAAAGCCGAAACCATCAAACGCTCCGCCCTCAACCGCATGGGCACCCCCGAAGACCTGGCCGGGGCTGTCTATTTTCTCTGCACGAACGAAGCCAGCTGGATCACCGGACAGACCATTGTCGTCGATGGCGGGACGACGTTTCAGTAGGCACAAGCGATTTTAAAACATAGAGGCCCGTTATTGAGAAGTGCCGTAGCATGTGTAGGTGCGGCCCTGCCACGCAAAGAGGCATTTTCCAATACAGATTCAATGGATACACCAACGTGAAAAAAAACAAAAACCTAAACATCCCCAACCTCCTCGCCTTTATTCGCCTACTCATGGCACCCGCTATGTATCTCTTTCTTGTCAATCAGGATGCTTCGATCTTTGAGGGCATTCACCCCAGCTGGCTCAATTACTTCGCCGCCTTTATATTTGTGCTCGCCTCTGCAACCGACTTTTTTGACGGTTATATCGCCAGAACATTCGACCAGATCACCATCATGGGCAAGATCCTCGACCCTCTAGCAGACAAGATGCTCACCCTCGCAGGCTTCCTCGGTCTCATGATACAGGGCGTCGCCTCCCCTTGGGCGATTTACCTGATCCTCACCCGCGAACTCTTCATCACCGGACTGCGTGTCTCAGCCATATCCGAAGGGATCGATATCTCCGCCAGCTGGATGGGCAAGGTCAAAACCGTAGTCCAAATGATCGCCATCGGCTTTCTGCTCATGCGCTGGCCATTTGCTACTTCTCTGCTCTGGATAGCAGTAGCACTGACACTGTATAGCGGATATGAGTATGTTCGGGAGTTTTTTGGGAAGGTTGGGGTGTAGGAGATGCAATATAT
>CAZRUT010000111.1:0-4518 GCA_964603215.1 uncultured Nitratifractor sp. | reverse complement strand
ACAAAACTTGACTTTTCCTTGACTTTTTATCGTTATACTACGATTATCTAAAGTAAAGCCAAACCTGCTGCGAAGCAGGGACGGAAAGCTGCGGGTCTCCCCGCCACATTGTGGCAGGAAGATAGCCGGGTTGCCATCGCATATCTTCTGTGCGATGTATCCTCACAGTTTTTCCCGTTTTTGGCTTTGTTATCTCGTATAGCAAAGGAAAAACGTCATGAAAACATACACCACCTTCTCCAAAACGGTCCTTGGCCTTCTGGCTGCAACAGCTTTTGTGTTTACCGGATGCAACACCGATGAAAACGGCGTAGACGCCCACAATGTTGTCAGCCCCCAGGTCGTCGAAAGTCCGGCCAACACACCGCAAACCAACACCCCCGCCAATCCAACCCCTGCTCCGCAGGCCGAAGAGCCCGAAGCCGTCGTCTCCAAAGTCTCCGAAGCCCTCAAGGCCCAGTACCTCGATGCCATCAATGCCGCCCGGGCCGACACACAGGACTGCGGAACCGAAGGGGTCTTCGATCCGGCTCCGGCTCTGGTGTGGAACGACCGCCTCGGCAATGCCGCCTGGGAGCACAGCAACGACATGGCCCAGAGCGATACCTTCTCCCACACCGGTTCGGGAACGGCTTCGGATGTCACGGCCCAGGATCAAAACCTTGACCGCGGCAGCCGTTTCAGTGAGCGGATCAAACATCAGGGTTATACGGCATACCGCGTCATCGGCGAAAACATTGCTGCGGGGTATGCTTCGGTAGAAGATGTGGTTGCCGGATGGCTGGAAAGCGATCACCACTGTGCCAACCTGATGAACCCCAACTTCAGCGAACTGGGCATGGCACTGGTCGAGAAAAGCGGCACCGACTACACCACATACTGGTCGCAGGAGTTTGGCGGGCAGTGATGGGATGATGCGGGGCGGAGGCGCGGAGCATCCCCGCCCCGCTTTCGGGATGAAAAATATGGCTTCGTCTCTACAATTGTTTGTACCAATCCCTCCCCAACGCTTCTTTGTTCTCATTCTCTCTTTGACTCTATATCAATATTTCGATATTATTGGAGGATGTTTTGACAAAAGGATGAGACGATGAAAAGGACTGATGCGCTTATGCTGGGTGGCTTACTTTTTGTATTGGCTGGATGTAATGTTGTGCAAACAAATCCCCATGATGATACGGCGATTACCAATCCAATCCCGATTACGGCACCTGCCATCAACAGCAACGACAAGCAAAACTATCTCGATGCGATCAATGCTGCGAGGCGGAGCGCCCAAAACTGTGGCAGCAAAGGAAATTTTCCGGCGGTAGCCAATGTGACATGGAATGATGCTCTGTATAAAGCGGCATATGAACACAACAAGGACATGAACGCAAGCAACGTAGTCAACCGCGATCATACCGGATCCAATACTGCCTCGGATTATACGGCCCAGGTGCAGCATTTGGATCACGGAAGCACCACGCGGGATCGTATCGCCAACAACGGTTACGGTGCGTATTTGTCCACCGGTGAAATTCAGGTTGTGGGTGCTGTGGACAATGTGCTGATGGATACCGTGGACAAAGTGCTACAGATATGGCTCAGTAATGATGCCAAATGCGCCAATTTAATGGACCCTGATTTCAAAGAGATGGGGATGGCGCATCTGGATGATAATGCATCCAAATACAAACACTACTGGACGGTGGATTTCGGATCCCGATAGGGAAGAAAGGGAAAGATTGCGCTTTGCCTAAAACGCAATGTGCAATGTGGCGCAGTGAATACTGCCCCCCTCTTCAATCAAACCAAGGCTGTTGATGGGGATGATTTCCCGGTCCGGAAAAAGCGCACGCAACAGGATGCCGACCTCTTTATCATGGGGATCCTTGTATGTGGGGTACACCACGGCACCGTTGGTAATGACAAAATTTGCATACGATGCCGGCAGCCGGTTTCCCGCCTGATTATACTGGGCTTTGGGCATTGGCAGCGGGATTAATGTATAGGGATTTCCGGCAGCGGTTCGGAAATTTTGGAGCTGTTGCTCCATCTTTTTTAGGGGCACATAGTGTTCGTCATCCGGATTGTCGCATGCAACATAGACAATCGTATCTATGGCAACAAAACGTGCCAGCATATCCACATGCCCGTCGGTATCGTCGCCGGCCAAATATCCATAATCCAGCCAAAGGAAACGCCGAGCGCCCAACACTGTTCTTAAATGTGATGCAACCTCCTGCTTGCCGTGTCCTCCATTGCGATTGGGGTGGCAGAGGCACGCAGCAGTGGTGAGAATCGTTCCTGCTCCGTCGCTCTCAATCGCCCCGCCTTCGAGAACGTACGGGATTGTTTCTATGGATGCCCCGGCAAAAAAACCTTTTGAATCCAATGTCCGGGTGATACGGTTGTCGTCCGCAGCCTCAAATTTTCCACCCCATCCGTTGAAGATAAAATCAAGCAGTTTTTTTTGGCCATTCTCTTCGATGCTCAGCGGTCCGTAATCGCGTGTCCATGTGTCGTTAAAGTCGGTTTCGATAAAGATGATGTTGGTGGTGGAACAAAAGAGCGGTTTGATGGCGGCAGCATCGCGGCACAGCATGTACACCATTTGGTAGTAGGCAATCGCCTGTGCCGTATGGACGAATGGAGCAGTCACCGCCCCCCAGTCTTCGTACACTCCCCAGTCGGTATGTTCGTGCGGAAACGCCATCAAAACAACGGTGTGGTGTTCCCATTCTGCGCGAAGTCTTCTCATTGTTTTGGTATAATCCCTTTATGGCACTGATTCGCATCAACAAAGCAAATTTTTTTCACAATCTTAGCCAATTGGCTCTGAAAGCAGGCTCAAAAGATCGCCTTGCCGTTGTGCTCAAAGACAATGCATACGGCCACGGACTTCTCCCCATGGCCATGCTGGCGTCCGAATACGGTATTCGGCAGGCGGTGGTCATTGCAACGGAAGAGGCCGAAGCGATCCGGCATCTTTTTGACTGTATTCTGGTTTTGAACGGTACTCCGCACCCCGATACAGTTCTCACGTTTGCCGTCACCGATATGCGGCAGCTTGCCCGGGTCGATTCCTGCGCCCGGATTGAGCTCAAGGTCGATACTGGCATGCACCGAAACGGCATCGAGATGGTGCAGCTCCCCGAAGCACTGGAGATGATTCGAGACCGGGGACTGGAGCTGGTGGGCGTGATGACCCATTATCGCAGCGCCAATGTGCTCAGCAGTGAGTGGCTGTGGCAAAAAAAACGTTTTGCGCGCGTAAAAGAAATGGTACGCAAATTTGGATTTGATGCTGTTCGGTTTCACAGTCACAATTCCGCTTCGCTTTTGCGATCCAAACATTTTGATGAAGATATTGCCCGAGTAGGCATTGCAATCTATGGATATAATGAGCTGCCTGATGCATATGATCCGGTAGCGCTCCGGCCGGTTCTTTCACTGCATGCCGACCGGGCATCGACCCGCCGCATCAGGCCAGGAGAGCGGATCGGCTACGGAGGTGACCATACCGCCTCCAGAGCGATGACGGTTTCTACCTATGATGTCGGCTATGGAGACGGATGGCCGCGCGGGGATGCGCACGATCCGTACGTGACGGCAGAAGGATTGCCGATTCTGGGGCGTGTCTCCATGGACTTTGTGACACTGGAAGGGGATGCGGAGTCTGTCTGTGTGATGGATGATGCCCGTCGGGCGGCCCGTCATTTCGGGACCATCAGCTACGAAATGACCACGGGACTTTCTCCTCAGTTGCCGCGTGAGATTTTCTGAGGCGGTGCCGCAGCCATCACACGAAACCAGTCACGCTGAAAGTGGCGGCGGATAAACGCCACGCGATGGGGCAGCAGGCAGCCGGTACAATTGTGATGAATGACCCCATCGTGTTCCAGCGGCTCGCCTCCTGCGGCATCGATGGCGCACATGCTTTTGATGGTGATGCCGTCTGCATGTTTCAGGCCGTGATCATCAAAGCGGAAATGGGGGCATGCACACAGATAGCAGTTGAGGTTTTTCATCGGATGACACCGCTTCCCTTCTGCATAGAGCGGACAAAAATCCGGTTCGTGAATCACCATGTTATCGTAGGCGAAATAACCGATAACCTCTTCATCGCTTCGCTCTGTCAGCCGCGCCAGTATGGCCGCATGCTTTTGGCCGTGCTGCTGGAACCATGCACGGTAACTCATCGCGTCGCCTCCCACACGCAGGCAATGACCGCAGGCAAGATTGTTTCCATTCCTTCAAGAATCGTTCCCATGACATCCCCATTAACAAATCCAAGGTGATGGCGAAGAAAATGTACCATCCCCCAGGCGATTCCAAAACCCACAAGTCCCAGCAGGATCCAGATCCAGCCCATCACGATCATGCCGAACAGACCGTACGCGCCCATGCTTCCCCAAAACCACTTTGGACTCCATGCCGTGCGCAGTTGTGTCAGAAATGCGGATCGAAATGTCTGCGTGTAAAAAAGGGCCAGAAGTACCATACGGCTGAGCATTACGACGGCAATCCATTCGA
>CAZRUT010000110.1:0-4520 GCA_964603215.1 uncultured Nitratifractor sp. | reverse complement strand
GCAATTTTTTTGGCTGCGGGGAGATGCATTCGGTATGCTTGCACTTATGATCCATTTTTTCACATTCTTGTTTGCACTATGTTCTCTGTCCGGGATGTTGGGAGCCCAGACGCTCATGATGGCTTCGTACAATGTCGAAAATCTCTTCGATATGCACGATGACGGGACGGAATACGTAGAATATGTTCCGGGGCACCACGGGTGGTCGGAAGCCATGCTGCAAAAAAAGCTGCGCAACATTACGGAAGTGATTTGCGATCTTGAAGCCGATGTCGTGGCACTGCAAGAGGTTGAAAATGATCGCATTTTGGCCCGCCTCCAAAAAAGCCTCAAACGTTCCGGATGCCCCTATCCCTACCGGGCGATCACGTCCGATCTGCGCGTGCCGATCCACAATGCATTTCTCTCCAAAGTTCGGCTGAAACGCACCCGGGATGTGCACATTACCCGCTATGGGCGGCAGCGCAGTATTCTGGAAGTTGTGCTGGACACAACGCCGCCGTTGCGTCTGTTTAACAACCACTGGCGTTCCAAGCGGGGACCGGAGAGTGAGCGGGTCGTGTATGCCAAAGCGCTCATCAAGCGCCTGCACCAACTCCCGGCGGGGACGGAATACCTTTTGCTGGGGGATTTCAACAGCAATTACAACGAAACACACACCATCGACGCCAAACACAATGATACCCACAATGTCACCGGAATCAACACCATACTCCATACCATGGTTTCGGGTAAAATGGTACGCCTGAATACGCTGCACGGAGACCGACACTGTACACTGTGGATGGAACTGCCGGCTGGGGAACGCTGGAGCCACAATTTTTTCGGCGACAAGGAGGGGATCGATGCCATGGTCATTCCGCCGGCCCTGCATGACGGAAAGGGCTGGGAATACCGTCCGGGGTCTTTTCGGGTTTTTCGTCCCCATTATTTGTTTGGAAAACGGGGTCGGGTTAACCGATGGGCATATCGGCACCGCCGCCATGTGGGCAAAGGATACTCAGACCATTTGCCGATTTTGGCGACCCTGACGACCGACGGGTACGCTACTGCGACGCAAAAGAAGAAGACGGATTCATGGTGGCAGAGATGGATCGGGAAAAAGGTGTCAGACCTTCCGGAATCGACTGCATTAACGCCGGCAACATCCCACACTGCCGATCAAGACAGTGCGGTGTATGCCGAAGGAAGTATTGCGCGGCTGAAAACATCATCTGTGCACACCAAGCCCCTCAGTCTGCGTAATGTACATGTGCTCTTCAAGCGGCGTGACAGTGCCGTCATCCAGCAAAAACCTGACGGAGAAGCGATTCTGGTGTACCGAAGTGCACTCCAGCTGGAAGCAGGTCATTGCTACGATATCGTCGCCTACAAAACCAAACGGTACCAAGGGATGGACGAGCTTACGGATATCGAAGTGGCGCAACGAAAAGGCGCGTGCGATGTGGCGGAATATATTGCCCCGTTTTCTCCGGAAATCATGGGAAACAGGCATTGGGTCGGGCGGGTTGTGCGGGATGCCGCCGGCGTGTACATGTCCCACACAATCCGCATCAAAGGCCGTGCCGTTCCGATTCACTTCCAAAAACGTGCCGGTCACCCCAAAAACGGTGATCATGTTCTTATCCGGCGTGCACTCGTTGGGTATTATCGGAACCATATGGAATTGCAAATTTGGGACAAAAGGGATTATACCGTCCGATAGGAAGAGAATATTTTGGGCAGGCAGGGTAATGAGAGGTGCCCTTTTGTCATCTTTTGCTATAATAGAGGCACAAACTTCTCTAAAAGGATATTTCCATGAGTCTTCCGCCGCTTACCCTGCCTGAATTTCCCCTTCCGTTTGAGATTGCAACCCTGATGCATCCGGCGATTGTCCATTTTGCCGTCGCGCTTCCGGTGGTGATTTTGTTGCTGGAGATTATCAACCTGGCGGTGCGCCGCAAAGCGATCGGCTCAATGAGCGTTGTGCTGATGGTCCTGATGGTGCTGGTCTATTTCGGAGCCTATCTGACCGGCGGCGTGGATGCCCATGCAGCCAAGGATGCCCTGACACCGGAGACCAAAGCGCTGCTCGATACCCACACAAACGGTGGGGTCTGGCTGGTGTACGCTTCGGCAGCGATTTTGCTGTTGAAGCTGATCAGCCTCGGTGTCAAACGCGTGCCGGTGCGCATCGTCTATCTGGTCGCCTTCGGACTCTTTTTCTGGGCGGTGACCGGTGTGGTTCAACGGGGATGTGATTTGACATATCAGCACGGAATCAATGTGCACAAGGATGTGCCGGCTGCAAAAACACCGTTGGCCCCCAAAGGTAACACCGCCGGGCATGCAGTACCTGAATCGACTGGACAAACCGTTAAAGAAGCGGCAACCAAAGCGGTGAAACAATCGGCTGAAGCGATCAAAGCAACCGTAAAGACCCTCAAGAAAGAAACTGCAGATGTGGTAAAAACAGTACACAAAAAAGTTTCCGGAGCGATGGACAAAGCCTCCGAAGCGGTCAACAAAACGACAGAACAAAGCGTCAAAGTGCACGACACGGTGAAAGAGAAAGCCAAAGACACTGTACAGAAAGTGACCGCACCGGCACAGGAGACACCACACAAACCCGTGACGCCGGTCGAGACGATTCCGGCAGGCTGACGGGGTGCACGGGCATCCTGCGTCGATAACAGCCATGCGCCTGTTGGATACACTCATCCAAAAGATCGACAAGATCGTCCTCTTGTTTGCACTGGTTGTGCTCACGACATCCCTCTATCTCGTCCACAGCCTGAATCAGGATTATCGCCAGAAGGAGACCATTGCATCACTCGATACCATGCTGACTTTTACCAAAAATATGTTGGATGAGGAGCAGCAGCATGCCCTGTCGCTTGCCCTGCTGCTGAGCGAAAACCAGAACTTGTTGCGTGCATATTTCAGCGGGGACCGCCAACGTGTTTTTGACATGATTGCACGCAAAATCAAAAAGCTGGAACAGCTTCAGGGGTATCATTTTGAAGTGCAGGTTCATGACCGAAAATTGCACACGTATTTGCGCAGTTGGGATTATTCGATTCGGGGGGTTCCGCTGGCCGGCTTTCGGGAAGGCTTGGTTCTGGTGCGCAAAACGGGCAAGCCCATGGTGTCGATCGAAGTGGGAAAACGGCTCAACATCAAGGCCATTGCCCCCATTGTGGTGCAGGGGCAATTTCGCGGATCCATTGAGACGATTACCGGATTTGACCATTTGCAAAAACGCCTTGCCGAACAGGGATACCGTCTGTATGTCCTGCTGGACAAGCAGTATCTGCCCATTGCGACTACGCTACAGAGAGCACCAAAGGTCGGCAACGCCTATCGGCTGGTGGGATCCGTGGAAGATCGGGAGGGTTTTGCAGCGTTGCAGCGTGCAGATTTAAGCCGTCTGGAGCGTTTTGGCTATTTCTCCAATGATCGGTACCTGTTTGGTTATTTTGATTTGCGTAATTACCACAATGAACGGGTGGGATACCTGATGATCAGTCCGGAGCGCCCTACCGTATTGCACCCTGCTACGCTGCGCCGTGCCACGCCCGTCACGCGCCTTCAGACCAACGGAGTGGTGATTCGATGAGGCTGCTCCTGCTCGAAGACGAGATCGAATACAATGAGACGATCCGGGAATATCTGGAATCACTGGGGTATCGGGTGCGCAGCTTCGAAAACGGGGACGAGGCACTGGACGCAATCTATCGCGAGTCGTTCCACCTGCTGCTGCTGGACATTCGTGTCCCCGGCACAAACGGCTACGATATTGTCCGTACGCTGCGGGCAGAAGGAAATGATGTGCCGGTAATTTTCTTGACATCCCTGACCGACATTGATGACTTGAGCATCGGATACGAATCGGGGTGTAATGATTACATTCGCAAACCTTTTGCCTCCCAGGAGCTCAAGTACCGGATCGAACAGGTGCTCAAACTCTACTATTATCATACCGGCAAGACGTATCTGGATTTGAAACGGGGCTATCGGTTTGAATCGGCAACCGGCAAGCTGCTTCAGGGAGATACACCGATTCCGCTGAGTGTCAAAGAACAGCAGGTGGTTGCCTATTTGATCGCCCATGCCGGAGAATATGTGCCGACACGGCGCCTGTGGGAAGAAGTGTGGGAGTACAAACTGGTCACCGAAGCCGACATCCGCATGTGCGTCCGAAAAATCCGTGCCAAGACGCATCCAGAATTGATCACGAGCCGCAAAGGACTGGGGTACCGCATTGATCGCGCACAGTAAACGGTATGTCTATACGCTGGCATTTGTCTATTCGGCGCTGATTGTGATTTTGGTCAGCATTCCAGCCTACCTGTACGTCGTGGCTGAAAAGCAAAACCATACCCGTATGCAGCAGCAAAAAATCGACCGCTATGCCTATGGGGTCGAAAAAGCGATTTATGATTTTTCACGTACCGCCAAGACAGTGTTTGATTTCCCCCGTTCGGTTCTGTACCGTGCGTATCTGTATGATGTGAAGGGTGCCGTCATCTTTGCGA
>CAZRUT010000109.1:0-4532 GCA_964603215.1 uncultured Nitratifractor sp. | reverse complement strand
CTTCCGCGCCTCGCAGTATTCCGCAATGCCATCGAAGCCGCCTACCTCCCTGTGGTCGAAGCCATTGCCGTGGATGGTTCGGTTGCATTGGAGGACGCTGCGCTTCCGGATCACATAACTGTGCTCGATCTTAACGATGTTGACGCTATAATTGAATGGATTGACCAAAACGCCATCACGCTGCACGAAGGGATAAAAGCATGACAACAATTTTTGACGCAATCAAAACCATTGCGGTCAGTGTCGATGCGCTGATCAAAGAGGGAGAACTGGGGTACAGTGCCCATACCAATGCCACCGGCGATGCCCAGCTCAAAATGGACGTTGCCAGCGACCAGGTCATAGAATCCTCGCTCAGGGCTCTGGCGCATGTCCGCGCCATCATCAGCGAAGAGAAGGATGCCGTAATGGTGCTGGACGATCAGGCACCCTATACGATCTGTTACGATCCGCTGGACGGATCCAGTATCGTCGATGCCAACTTTTCCGTCGGATCAATTTTTGGGATCTATGAGGGCGAACCCAGCGGGCCGACACTGGTCGCATCGGTGTATGTTCTATATGGTTGTCACATTGAGCTCGTTTCGGTCCTGCGGGGCGAACAGCCGATTCGGTACCGCTTCGTCCACGGAACATGGCGTCCCATTGATCAGGCATTTCGCCTCAACCCCAAAGGAAGGCATGTCGCCCCCGGCGGTACCCAGCAGTACTGGCCTGCGTACCACAAAGCGTATATTGACGACCTGTTTGCCCAGGGATACCGCCTGCGGTACAGCGGCGGTATGGTACCGGACCTGCATCATTTGCTGGTCAAAGGCGGGGGGATTTTCAGCTACCCTTCTACGACGGATCTTCCCGACGGCAAATTGCGCATTCTTTTTGAAGTATTGCCGTTTGCCCTGATTTTCGAAGCTGCCGGCGGTCAGGCGATCGACGACCACGGGCGGCGCCTGCTGGAGATTCGGCCCCGGCATCCCCACGATACCACCCCGTGCTTCTTCGGGTCCGATGCTGAGATCAATGGCCTCAAAGCCGCATACGGAGTCGCCCGGTGAGCCAAAACCCCGATCGCTACATCCGTGCACTCGAAGAGAAAACCGAAGCACTCCAGGCTTGTCAGAACCAGCGTCGGCTCCGCAGCTGCCTTCCCTGTCCCAAACTCAACGACTGCCCGGTGCGCGATGCCTATGTCCAGGCCGTGTACGAAAGCATGAACAAAGGCCATGGGGGCGGATTTGAATTCTGACACTCAGGCGGAGGAGACATGACAATAGACAACGCAGAACACTACGATGCCAATGCTGCAGCCGATGCACTCGACAGCGAGCAAAAAATTCATGCATTGCGTTTTTTTCTTTTTGCCGCCATCGTGCTGCTGGTCACTTTCTCCGTCATCAACCTGCTTTTGGGCAACCGAGGGCTTGCGACTTCGGAAGGCTTGGCAGCTGTGCTTGCCGTCGTGGTAACATCTTTGATCCGAAAAACATCATGGTATGACCTCTATTCGTATCTGTTCGTTGCTGTGGCGGCAGCACTTCTTCTGGTGATACTTCTGTATCACTCTCCACCGGAGAGCGCGTTTGTGTGGGCGGGCATCTTTCCGATTTTTTCATTTTTTCTTTTGGGGATACGGCGTGGACTGATGGCACATATTGTGTTCTCGGTGATCTTGTTCGGCGCGCTGGTTTTGGGAATGCATGGGCACGGATATGTGGTCACCCCGCGCCTCCTGGTCAATGTCGGCGGCGCATTGGTGGTTTTCGGCAGCTTTATTTACCTCTATGAACGCGCCAAGGAGAGCGCCCTGCATCTCTTGTTTCATCATTCGGTTTCCGACGCCCTGACCGAAACAGGCAATCGGCGGCTCTTTGCCACCCTGCTCCAAAAAGAAAAATCCCTTGCCCACCGTCAGGTACGCCCCTTGTCGCTGATCATGCTGGATATAGACCATTTCAAAAACGTCAATGATCGCTTTGGCCACATCACCGGCGATGCCATCCTCAAATCCTTTGCCGGCCTGATCAAAGACAATCTGCGCCAAAGCGATCTTCTTTTCCGATGGGGCGGGGAAGAATTTATCATCCTGCTGCCGGGAAACGAACCCGAGGCGGCACACATGCTGGCCGAAAAAATACGCATCATAATCGAAAACCACCCTTTTGATCCCGTCGGAAAAATGACCGCCAGCTTCGGTGTCACGGGCGTCCTGCCCGGCGAAAGCGACGAAGAGACGATCCGCCGCCTCGACCAGGCGCTTTACCGTGCCAAAGATCACGGGCGTAATCGGGTCGAGGTCGCCTGAATTTTACCACACATCAAGGAGTTTGCATGCGTCTTCTCTGGCTGGTCACGTTCATTTGGGCCTTTTCGTTCTCATTCATCGGTGTCTATCTCGCCGGAAAAATTGACAGCTATTTTGCAGTCTGGATTCGGGTAGCACTGGCATCACTGGTGTTTATTCCTTTTACCGACTTTCGCCATACTGCAATCGGATTCCGGCTCAAGATCATGGCCATCGGTGCGATTCAGATTGGGGTGATGTATCTTTTCTTTTACCAGTCATTCCTGTTTCTCAGTGTGCCGGAGGTATTGCTGTTTACAATCTTTACCCCGCTGTACGTTACCATGATCTACGACCTGCTTCAGGGGCACTTCAATCCTCTCTATCTTCTGACGGCAGCCCTGGCAGTCGCCGGAGCCTGGGTCATCAAATCGGCGCAAATCAATCCGGGATTTTTTGCCGGATTCCTGATGGTACAGGGGGCCAATGTCGCTTTTGCGCTCGGGCAGGTGCTCTACAAGAAACTGATGGAAAACCCGGAACACAAAACCGTGAAACAATCGGCCGTCTTCGGTTACTTTCATTTTGGTGCGCTGGCAGTTGCTACAGTGGCTTTTGTGTTGCTGGGTAACCGCGATGCCATCACACCGTCACTGACACAATGGGGCGTCCTGCTCTGGCTCGGGATCGTCGCCTCCGGTCTGGGATATTTTCTCTGGAACCGCGGTGCCACCCGGGTGGACAGCGGTCTGCTGGCCATCATGAACAATGCCGTCATCCCGCTGGGGCTCATCGTCAATCTCCTGCTCTGGGGGCGCGGCATTGACACTCCCAGCTTTCTCATCGGCGGCGGATTGATTCTCGGCGCCCTCGGACTCCACCATCTCATCGTCCGCAGAAGCAAGCCAACCCTCAAAAAAGTCACGGTAGAATAAAAAGCAAAATCGACATCAGGAACCCACCATGAAAACCATCAGTCCCGAATCCAAAGCGGCCATTGAAGCGGCCATCCGCACCATACCCGATTTTCCCAAGCCCGGCATCCAGTTCAAAGACATCACCACACTGCTCGGCAATCCAAAGGCTTTTGGGCTGCTGATGGATCACTGGGCGGTGCGTTACGGTGATACGCAGCTGGATTATGTCGCAGGAATCGATGCGCGGGGTTTTATCTTCGGTTCGGTCCTGGCTGACCGGCTCGGTGTTGGATTTGTTCCCGTACGCAAAACCGGTAAACTCCCCTACACGACGGTTGCGGAAAAGTATTCGCTGGAATATGGTTTTGACGAAGTAGAAGTACACATCGATGCCTTTGGGCACAACGGACAGCAGCCCGACGGAAGGCCCTCGCGCGTGTTGCTGGTGGATGATCTGCTCGCTACCGGCGGCACGGCGGCGGCGGCTTCGACGCTCATCGATCGGCTGGGTGCCGAATGCGTCGAAGCATGTTTTTTGATCGAACTCCCGTTTCTCGAGGGGAGGACAAAGCTCGACGTCCCGGTGTACGCGGTCCTCACATAACCGAAAACCGGGGTATACCGGAACACCCCTTATGTGACGGCAATGCTTTTGGCTTTGCGGGATTCTTCTTTTTCAAGGGTCATCCGGAGGCGCCCGTTTGTGTATTGCGCCTTGATGCGCTCTTTGTCGATGCCTTCGGGCAAAACAAAGGTACGGGAGATGAGGCCGAAATTGCTCTCGAGGAGATAGTAGTCCTCTTTTTTAACCTCATTGCGCATCATCCGTTTTGCCTTGACGGTCAGCAGGTTGTCTTCTACATGCAGATCAATGTCCTGCTTCTCCACACCGGGCAGATCTACTTCGATCACAAAAGTGTCTGAATCTTTTTTGGCCAAATTGGCAAACGGGAGGTGGCTGGCAACATTGGCAAAAGTCTCTTTGACCCGCTCCAGTCCGTGCTCCACACTCTCCTCGACGGTTTTTCCAATTTCTTTGCTTTTGTTGACGATATCCATGAATGACTCCTTTACTTGATTTCGATTTTCTTGGGTTGTTTCTTTTTTTCTTCAAGCTTGGGGATGACCACTTCGAGCACACCATCTTTGGCGGCGGCATGGATCTTTTCGACATCTACTTTTTCGGGCAGTGTAAAACTGCGGGAAAATGTGCCGTAAATGCTTTCCATTTTGTAGTAATCCTCCTCTTGGGCCTCGTCACGATATGTGCGTTCGCCCGATATAGTCAGTACATTGTCATCGGTGCTGATTTAGATAGCATCTTTGTCAATGCC
>CAZRUT010000108.1:0-4556 GCA_964603215.1 uncultured Nitratifractor sp. | reverse complement strand
AGCATTGAGCAGGGAGCTTTTGCCGGTATTGACCCGCCCGATGATGGCGACGCGGATATGGCGGTCTGCCGCTTCGGGTGCGGCGTCGTATGCGAGAAACTGTTCCAGCGGCAGAGCGTCATCTTCCTGTGCCTGTGGGTCGGGCGCGGTATCGCGGGGGGGAATGTGTGCGGTCAGCCATTCGTAGAACGGCGTCATTTTTCGGTTGTGGCTGACAGAGATCGGGAAAAGATGCTCTGCACCCAGGGCGGCAAACTCCCAGAAACGTTCCTGTTCTTCTTTGTCATTGTCGATTTTGTTGACGATGAGGGCGATGGGCTTGCCGAGTTTTTGGAGGCGATAAAACAGCCGTCTGTCTTCGTCGTCGGGAAGGGTTTTGCCGTCCACCATGTAGAGGATCACGTCGGCTTCGTCGGCCGCACGCATCGCCATGATGCTGACTGTGGCGAAGAGATCACTGCTGGCATCGATCCCGCCGGTATCGCGCACTTCAAATTCCCGATCTTCCGAGAGGGTGACGATCCGCTTCTTGACATCGCGTGTGGTGCCGCTGACATCCGAAGTAATGGCATCGCGCTGACGCGCCAGACGGTTGAACAGAGAGCTTTTGCCCACATTGGGGCGGCCGAGAATCGCGACTGTGTGCATGGTGAAGTACCTTCGGGTAGAGTTGCAAAGCGATTATACCCAAATCCGCGTAGCAATAGAATGAGCCCGGAGTGCCCGGGCTGTGACGCCGGGCGGCAGTAGGAGGTGTACTATTCGGAAAGCTGCTGCAAGAGGCTGCTGTAGTTGGCCTGTGCTTTGAGAATGTTGGCCTGGGTGCGGGCGACATTGTTGTTTTGGAGCGACTGCGTCTGCAGGATGCGGTCGGCCATGATGCCGATTTGCGATTCGGTGGCCACAATGCGGTCGGCCATCGTTCCGATGCGGTCGGCCATAGCACCGATATCGCCGGCAAGGCGCAGCATGGCGCCCACATATTCGATATTGGCTGCAGCCGGATTGCTGAGGAGCTGATTGGATTGGCTCAACAGATTCTGTGCGATGCGCAACAGAGACTCCGATTGCGCTGTATTGTTCTGCATGGTCCCGCTGTCCATAGCGGCAATCGGGTCGTAATGGCACGTATCGTCAAACGAGAGTGCGTGGGAAGCTGTGGCAAACAGCAAGCTGATCATGAGGGTAACAAGTCCTTTTTTCATGTGTGGTTCCTTTGGTGTTTTGATGATGCCATGATAAAGGAGCCGTGCGAACATTTGGTTCGCACCATGAAAATGAACAGGTTATTCGGGCATGCTTTCGATATAGAGACTTTGGGACGGGAAGGCAAAATCGGCGCCGTGGGATTGGACGATGTGCAGGATGTTGAGGTGGATCGCCTCCCGGATCTGCAGGTAGCTTTTCCATTCGGATGTGGTCGCAAAGGCATAGAGCATGATGCCCAGGTCGCTGGCATTGAATGCGTGGAAGTGGACCAGCTGTATTTCATTTTGGGCAACATCGGGATGGGTGCGCAGCAGCACGCGCAAATCATCCAGAATGGCCTCGATCGTTTCATGCGGCGTGCCGTAGGTCAAGCCGATCGTGATTTTGATGCGGCGGATACCGCGGCGGGAATAATTTTCGATCGGATGGGTGGCGACAGTGGCATTGGGAATGGCGATGAGGGATTTTTCGAAGGTGCGGATTTTGGTGGTGCGCATGCCGATATCCTCCACAGTCCCCTCGACACCGGCTACCTTGATCCACTCGCCCACCTTGACGGAACGGTCGATCAGCAGCGCGACCGAGCCAAACAGATTGGCCGCCGTGTCCTTGGCTGCCAGCGCCAGTGCCAGACCACCAATCCCCAGCGAAGCAAAAAAGGCCGTCACATTGATCCCGAAATTGTAGAGGATGGCCATCAGTCCCAACAGCACGATAAAGATGCGCAGGATGCGGACAAGAAAATTGGTCAGTTCGTACGAGAGGTGATCGTGGGCGCTGCTGTAGCGGTAGAGCAGTTTACGGACGACAGCTGTCATGGCGTACACGGCCCAAAACACAGTATAGATTGTCATCGCATCCAGGAACATTTTGATCCAGTGGGTTTCCAAAAAAATCAGCTGAAAGAACACACGCAGCCCCAGCACGATGAAGAAAAAGCGCAGAGGATCGCGCAATGCGCGTACGACCATGTCATCGAGATCGGTTTGGGTGCGGGCGGTGATGCGCAAAAGGGCCGAGACGATAAAGTTCGAAAACAGCGTGCGCAGCAGGATCAAAAAGAGAAATGCCAGAATGGCCGCCACAATGTTGGCCAGCGGAATCCCGAACACCATCATAGAGACGTATTCGCTCCACCGTCCGCTGTACAGCTTGTTGAGCCAGGGCTGGACGGAATGGTACAGGTCAATATTGAGGCCGTCAATGACATGGGTGCCGGTTTTGACGACGGTATCGATGGTCGGGTGTGTGGTGTTGAGATCAGACATTGTCTCTCTTTTTTAGCGTATTTTACCTCAAGATACGTTATACTTCGGATATGATAATACGTGCATTTTCTTTACTTTTTGTACTGTTTTGGCTGCACGGGTGCGAAGGATCGGGGCGTTTCGGGGTGCACTCATCGTTGCTGGGGCAGTTTGCTACGGCAGAAGCCAGCAGTTCGGAACAGGGCAGACGCTATGCCATCACCATCCGTGTCACTTCCGAAGGGGTGATCAACCTGCTCCGGGGCAAACGGATCGAGACATACCATTCGGAGGGAAGCGTACGCAACGGCCAGTACTACGCCCACCGTTTCTCGGTCGATAAAAATACGGCAAAGCAGCATTCGTTCATCGAATACCGCTTCGATTATCGCCACAAAAAAATCGTGCGCCATTTTCACCTCTGGCAAAAAGGAAAACTGATCGATTCAGCCAAAGACGTGATGCACTACTGGGGACACAACGACTTCCTGACCATTTTTCACAATGTGCTTTATCAACAGCCCCAAACCCTGGGCAAACGGCTGACGGTCATCACCGCCGCAGCCGAAAACAATCAGGGCAAAGTGCCCGTGTACATCAGCAACGACCCCAAACGGCTCCAGCGCTGGGGCGGCCAGTCGGGCGGCACGCTTGTGCAGCTTGGGATTGCCAAAGCGATTTTTGACGGTGCCCACGGCAGCATGACGGCCCTGCTTGATGCCCACAAGGTTCCGCAGAAAATCATCATCAAGAGACTCAAAGTGGTCGGAACGGTAACGGCCAAACCGATTAACTAACTTTTGGGTATAATCCCTCCATATTTTTAGCAGGAGCCATTATGAATACAGTCGAAGGAGACCTTCGGGTCGACCGCGCGAAAAAAGTGGCGATCATCAGCGCACGGTTCAACCATTTCATCACCGACCGCCTTGTGGAAGGTGCCCAGGATACGTATGCGCGGCTGGGCGGCGATCCGAAAGCGCTGGATTTGATTCTGGTGCCCGGCGCCTTTGAAATTCCGTTTGCACTGGACAAGGCACTCGCTTCGGACCGGTACGACGCGGTTTGCTGCCTCGGGGCGGTCATTCGCGGCGCGACACCCCATTTTGATTATGTATCGGCTGAGGCAACCAAAGGGGTGGCCAACGTGACCCTCAAGCACGGCAAACCGGCATCGTTCGGTATTTTGACTGTTGACAGCATCGAGCAGGCGATCGAACGGGCAGGCACCAAAGCCGGCAACAAAGGAGCCGAAGCAATGAGCGGATTGATCGAAATGATCAATCTCTATGCCGCATTGGAGCAATAACCCGTCTTTTCTGTCGCGGGGCGTCCCCCCGCTCCGGGCAGCATGATTGATTCACAAAGGGAATACACTATGGCCACACGCCACCAGGCACGTACTGCCGTCGTCGGGCTGCTTTATGCCTATGACCTCGGCAATCAGCATATTGCCAAATTCAGCGACGATATTTTTGAAGCGGGCAAAATTCGCAACAAGCAGCGGATGTTTTCCCGACGATTGTTTTCCGGAACCATGGAACACCTCGCTGTACTCGATGCTGCAATCAAACAGCATCTCAAAGAGTGGGATTTTGACAAAATCGGCAAGGTTGAAAAAGCGATCCTGCGTCTCGGGGCATACGAAATTCTGATTGAGCAGACCGACCGCCCCATTATTATCAATGAAGCAGTAGAGCTGGCCAAAGAGCTGGCCGACGAAAAGTCCCCGCAGTTCATCAACGGAGTTTTGGATGCCCTCGGCCGATAGCCGCCTGAGTATTGAGGATGCGGTCGCCCTGATCGAACATGCAGACCTCAAAGAGCTGGGGCGCATGGCGTACGCCCGCAAGCAGGAGCTCCACCCGGAGGGGATCACCACGTTCGTCGTCGATCGCAACATCAACTACACCAATATTTGCTGGGTCGATTGCAAATCTTGTGCCTTTTACACCCACGAAAAAAAAGAAGATGCCTATATCCTGAGCTTCGAGGAAATTGATGCCAAAATCGATGAACTGCTCGCCATTGGCGGGACGCAGATCCTTTTTCAGGGCGGGGTGCATCCCAAACTGGAGATTGCATGGTATGAAGATCTTG
>CAZRUT010000107.1:0-4616 GCA_964603215.1 uncultured Nitratifractor sp. | reverse complement strand
GACCGTGCCGCGCTGGCCGACATACGCGCTGTCGGTATCGGCGTCATAGGTCCAATAGGGAATATAGTAGCCTGTCAATGCCTTTTCGGTATCGATGAAATGTTTCAGCGTGCCGGGTGCGAACCAGAGTGAACCGATCCAGCGGGAAAAGATTTTTTGCGCCTGTTGCTGCTGTACTCGAAAAGGGAGGATGGATTCGGGTTGGATGTCGTGGACGAATTCGGTGATGGCCGGGGTGCCACAGTAGGGGCAGTTGCTGCTGACTGTATAGGGGTCGAGGGTCCATCCGCTGCCGCATTTTGGGCAGGTGATCTCTTTGGTAATTTCCTGATTGGGGGCCTGGTCGAGTGTGGCCAGTGCACTGTGGAGATCGTGTTCAACAATGGGGGCGTTTGCGCCCGTGATGGGTACTTCCTGTCTGCAAAATTCGCAATGGAGACTGCCACTCAGGGGAGAATACTTCAGCGGCGCCCCGCATTGGGGGCATGTGTAGTTGATCGGGGTAAACCGCATGATCGGTGTGGCTTAACGGTGGGGCGGCGGGGGCGGAAAAAGGCCGCCGAGAACATGGCCGGCTTCTTTCCATGCGTCGAAATCTTCCCGCCAGACATAGGTTTCGGGCGTCAGGGATCCGTCCGCGATCATGGTGCGAAGTTTTTCCAAACCAAATGGTCCTTCGGATCGGCCGTCAACGGAGACAAAGTAGTGCTTGATGTCCGGAGGAGGCGGCGGTGTGTCGGAGGCGGGGGTTTCGGGTCGGGCTTTGGGGCGCATGGCGTCGGCCATGGCCTGCCCCATGGCCATCCCGGCTCCCATCCCGACCATGTCGCCCATGGCACTGCTCCCCTGGGTGTGGCCGAGTGCTTCGCCGGTCTGGTATTTGAGGTTGGCATCGAGATCGCCGGTAATGGCACGTGATGTGCGGCGGTCAAGCGCCTCCTGGACCGCTTCGGGGAGAGAAATGTTTTCGACCAGCATTTTGGTCAGTTCCAGTCCGTATTCAGCAAAATAGGGAGCGATCCCTTCGGTAATGTAATGGCCAAATTCCTCGTAGTTGGCAGCCAGGTCAAGGACCGGTGTTGCGTCCCGACCCAGCACTACAGCTAGCTTTGAGACGATAAGATTGCTGAGCTGCCCGTCGATCTCATCGGTTGTAAAATGCCCGTCGGTTCCGACAATCTCCTGCAAAAAGGCCTCAGGATCGGTGATGCGGATCTCGTATGTCCCAAAAGCCCGCAGGCGTACCATGTCAAATGCACTGTCGCGCACAATGATGGGGTTGCGGGTACCCCATTTGAGATCGGTGAATCGTCGGGTGCTGATGAAGTAGACTTCAGCTTTGAACGGCGACTGAAAACCATGATCCCAGTGCTGGAGGTCGGTGAGGATCGGAAGGTTGCCGGTTTCAAGTGTATAGGTGCCCGGGTCTAGTACATCGGCAATCTCTCCTTCGTTGACAAACACGGCTTGCTGGGATGCGCGGACGATGAGCTTGGCGCCGTATTTGATTGCATTGCCCTGGCGGGGGAAACGCCACACCATCGTATCGTGGGTGGAATCGGTCCAATCGATGACGTCGATAAACTGTCCGAAAATCCAATCAAAAATTCCCATAGTTATGCCCCTTTCTGTGCAGAATCCGCCTCGGGTTTTGCTGCGTCCAGCTGTGCATGCTCGTCCGCTTCTTTGCGGGCATGAACTGCGACGAGGGCTTCTTTGAGCTGGGCTTCAGTTTCCTGGAGTTCGATGACGGCTTTTTTGCGGGCAGCTTTCCCCTCTTCGGCGATTTTGAGTGAATCATTGAGGGTTTCGATGAGGGTTTGGTTGGCCTTTTTGATGCTGGCGATGTCGAACACACCCCGCTCCATCTGGCGGCGCACTTCGGCATTGGCTTCACGGAGCCCGTCGGCGTTTTTCTCCAGCAGGTCGTTGGTCAGATCGGTCGCTTCCTTGATTGCGCTGGCTGCATCGTGGCTGCGGAAGATGGTGACCGTCTGGGCCAGCTGATTGCGCCAGAGGGGCACAGTGTTGACGAGCGTTGAAGTGATTTTATTGATGAGGGATTTGTCATTTTCCTGAATAAGCCGGATCGAGGGGAGTGCCTGCATGGCAACCTGACGGGAAAGACGCAGATCGTGCACGCGCCGTTCGAGATCATCGCGGAATCCACGCATGTCTTTGAGGTTTTGGGCGGCCAGCATCTCCTGGTTCTCGGCATCGGCCTCGTATTGGGGGAGCACCACGGTGTTTAATGCTTCAAGTTTTTTTTCTCCGGCGAGAATGTAGAGCTCCAGCTTGTGAAAATAGTCCAAATTGGCATCGTAGAGTTTTTCCAGCGAGACAACATCGGACATGAGTTTGGACTTGTGCTTCTCAAGGTCATTGGAAATGACGTCGATGTGGTCGCGTACTTCTTCGTACTGCTGGAGAAAAACCGCCAGCGGTTTGGCACGGCCGATGAGCTTCTCCCACCAGCTGAGCCGATGATTCGGGTTGAGTGCATCCATATCGAAACCCCGGATTTTCGCTACCATATTGTTGAGGACGTTGCCGGCGGCACCGGTGTCCTGACTCCGGACCCCGTCGAGCATTCGGTTGGAGATTTCATCGAGTTTCTCCTGAGCAGAGGTTCCGAAAAATATGACGGAGTTCCGGTCGTGGATATCGATTTCATCCATTGCTTTTTGGATGGCCTCCTCTTCCTCGGGCCGGGGGGCGGGGAGATGGGTGTCATGCTGGAGGATGGCCGTCTCAAGCTGTTCTTTTACGGCCGGCGATATAGTGGATTCGGTGGCGGGTTCTGTAGTCATTGACTGGGGCATAGGGTCTCCTTGGATGTATGATGTGTTGCGTGTATTAATGATTGACCTGGGCCTTGAGGGTATCGATGGTGACATCGAGGTCAAACAAATTGTTGGCCTTGAGGCGGGCGCGCTCTTTGTCAAAACGGGTTTGGACATCGTCGATGAGTCGATGGAGCCGGTCGCGCATGACTGCATCAATGTCGGCTTCGTCAACATCATTATAGGTACGGGTGACATCGGCAATCCCATCGACAAATACCACCAGAAACTTGCGTGCGACACGCAAATCTTTCGGGTCGTGCCGGATGGTGTCGAGAATGCGATGGGCATTGTCGATGGCACTCTCAAGCTTGCGGCGCAGTACTTTGTCGGTGATGTGGGCCGTGTCGGCTTCGGCTTCCGTGAGTTTTTTTTGGGCATCGTTGAGGGTTTGCAGGACGAGTTCGGGATTGATGTCGCCCATCTCGGCGAGTTTGTCCTTGCGGGGATCAAGGCCGTAATAGAGACTGTATCCCACCGAACCGAGTATACCGACAAACAGCGCTGTTGCAAGCGGTTTGCCGCCGGAAACATACGCAAGATAGCTTACCGAGAGCCCCAACAGAACCATGGCAAAGGTTTTGTAGGGGACTCTGGGTGCGCGGGTGATGATGCTCTCCCGGTACGCCGCCTCCTGTGCCAAGCCCCGCGCCGTGGCCGTAGCGCTCCCCAGCAGCATGACAAATCCAAGCATGTTTTGGATGAACGCACTATAATGACCCCGCAGGAGTGCGAAAACAACCGAGACAAACAATGGGATCAGAAACAGGTAGATCAGACGCCCCCGTCGCAACCACCGTGCCGTGTCGGGTGCGCGCGACCGGATCCGTCTGGCGCGGGTCAGTTTCCGCCTCAAAACGTTGCCCCGATGCTCCATCCCAATGCATAGATCAGGAAGAGTAAACCAAATAGTTTTTGATAGTGCATGTCAATCCCTGTGATGGTGTGGATTATTATACCAAATAAATGTTGTTATTATGAGCGGTGCCCTAAAGAAACGTAAACGGGCAGCAATGGTGCCGCCCAGAAAGGTGCCAAGTCTGGTGGTTATCGGTAGTTGGCGATGGCACGATCGAGGATTGCAGTGGCCTCTTTTTTGCCTTGGAATCCGGTCACGTTGACCCATTTGTTCGGTTCAAGCATCTTGTAGGTTTCGAAGAAGTTTTTGATCCGATTCCGGGTGGCTTCGGGGACGTCGTTTATGTCACGGATGTCGGCAAAAGCGGGATCGATTTTGGTGGTGGGGACAGCAAGCAGTTTTTCGTCGCCGCCGCTTTCGTCTTCGGTAATCAGGACGCCGACGAGGCGACATGCGATGACGGAGCCTGCCTGAAGCGGGGATTGTCCCAACACAAGGATATCGGCCGGATCGCCGTCATCACTGAGGGTGTTGGGGACAAAGCCGTAATTGGCAGGGTAGTGGACAGCCGAGTAGAGAACGCGGTCGACGAAAATGGCGCCGGAATCTTTGTCGAGTTCGTATTTGATGTTGGAATTGAGCGGCACTTCAATGATGGCCAATACGGCATCCGGGTTGTCGCCGTGTCCGATTTTTGTGAGATCCATAGTGGGTTCCTTGCGTAAAAGTTGTGGCGTATTTTACCATCTTGAGAGCAAAAGAGAAATTAAAAAAAGAATTTTGGTAGATTTTTTGACGTGATCGGGGGATCCCTTTCGGCACACAAGCCGAAAGGTGGAGGGGCGCTTACTTTTTGCAGCTAAAGAGTGAGCTGAGGCACGGAAAATGCAATCCGCAGCTTTTTTTCTTGGCTT
>CAZRUT010000106.1:0-4725 GCA_964603215.1 uncultured Nitratifractor sp. | reverse complement strand
GAAGTTCATTCATCTTTGGTTTTTTCGTAAAAACATTCAAAAAAGGAAAAAAATCTTCCAGCGAAACCCAAACACTTCCCGTGAACGATCCACGGCTTCCCAAGGCAATGTGGCACGCCATCATCCAGAGTGATGCCGGCACGATTCTCAAGCCAAAAATAATCGGTTCGCGCTATGTCACGGTCAAAGTGATTCGGGCCGTTGCACCGAAGCCAATGCCCTTTGCACAGGCAAAACCGCAGGTTGTCCAGCAGCTGAAACGGATCAAATCTCTTGAACTGATGGACAAAAAATCCAAAGAGATTTTGGCCAGGATTGACCAGGAAAAGTTGACAATCAGTGATGAGATTGGCTTGACAAAAATCGCACTGCTTCCTCCGCTAAATCGGGCGGAAAGTTTACAATTCATACAGAAGCTCTTTACAATTTCAGCAAAAAACGGTATCATAAGCTTGCCGAAACATATGGTTGTTTACAAAATATTGGAACACCGTGTGCGTCCGGTTGATCACAATGCGACACTCAATGTCCAAAATGAGACGGATACAATCAAGAAAAGCGTATTTGAGAATGCTCTGTTTAAGAAACTCAATGAACAATTCCCTGTCAAGGCATATGCAAAAGGACTTTAATTGAGCAAGACAATCTTGGCGGTCGATGTTGGTTCGACAAAAATCAGTGCTGTCATCGCCGAGCTTTCCGACGACGGTCATCTGGAAATTACCGGTCACGGCTTCGCCAAATCCCAGGGAATAAAAAAAGGGATCATTATCGCCATCAAAGATGCGTCGTCGTCGATCAAAAAGGCGGTGGCTGATGCGCGCCGTATTGCCGGGAACAATATTGCTCTGGCGACGATTTCGATCTCCAATGCCTACACCCAAAGTCTCGATTCGGTCGGCATTGTCAATATCCCCCATAAAGACATTACCCTCAAAGAGATCAACCGGGCCATGGAGGCGGCGCTGTACAATGCCAACATTCCCAGTGAGTATGAAGTGATTCACGCTTTGCCGTTCAGCTTCAAAGTGGATAATCAAAATCATATTGAAGATCCGTATGGGATGAATGCCAGCCGCATGGAGGTGAATGCCCACATTATCATGGCACCGAAATCCAGTCTTTTGAATGTCATCAAAGCAGCACGCATGGCCGGTCTGGATGTCGAGTCGGTTGTCCTTAATGGTTACGCTTCGGCCATCGCGGTCATGAATGAGGATGAGCGGCAGCTGGGTGCAGCGGTCATTGATATGGGAGGGGAAACCAGCAACCTGATCATCCACACCGGCCACTCCATCCGCTATAATGATTTCATTCCCGTTGGTTCCAATCATATCACTAATGATCTTACTATGGCACTCAATACGCCGCCACAGGATGCCGAGAAAGTCAAGATACAGTACGGTGATGTTGCCCATAAAAGCACCGAGGTGATCGAGTTGCCTTCTACCGGTGACAGAGCGCAGCGCAACTTGTTTTCGCTTGAAAGCGTCTATACAGTCGTGACGGCACGCGTTGAGGAACTGTTGGTGTTGCTGGAGCGTTCTTTTGTCCGCAGTGCGCTGCAGAATCAAGTGGGCTCCAATATTATATTGACCGGCGGCATGACCAAACTCCAGGGGTTGTCAGAATTGGCACAGGCTGTTTTTCAGGTCAAGCCGGTGCGCATCGGCTTCCCCCGCGCATTGGGCGGCCTTTTTGACGACGAGCTGAACGACCCGGCTTCATCGACCGTCGTGGGGCTCTTGCTCTATCGGGCCGGAGAACATACCCAGTATGAGGTGGATCATACACGGAGGCTGTTGCACGGCAAACAGGTTGATGAGCACTCTGAAGATGATTTAACAAATATTCGCCTTCGGGAAAAGAAGAGTTCGCACCCAAAAGTTCCGGATGATTTGTTGGACGGCAAGCCATCCAAAGGACAGTATTCGGATGATGGTGCCGGTAACGCAGAGAAACATTTTTCGATCGAGACATTGGCGCACCCGAGCCAGGACGGTCGGAACATGGTAGATCGTCTGGCCAATTGGCTGAAACAGTTATTTTGAAACAGGGAGAAAAAGGAAAATGGATACGTTCAATATCGAAGTAGAAAAAGTCAGCAGTTCCGTACCCGAAGGGGCAAAAATCAAAGCCATTGGTGTCGGCGGCGGCGGCGGCAACATGATCAATCATATGATTAATGAGGGGGTGACCGGTATCGACTTGATCGTTGCCAATACCGACGCGCAAGCCCTCAGCACCTCACTGGCACCTTTCAAGATTCAAATCGGGGCACGCTCAACCAAAGGCCTCGGGGCCGGTATGGTTCCAAGCAAGGGGCGCGAGGCGGCTCTGGAGAATTTTGAAGAAATCAAAGAAATGCTTGACGGAGCCGATATTGTGTTCATCTCAGCCGGGATGGGCGGCGGCACCGGGACGGGTGCGGCACCGATTGTGGCACAGGCGGCCAAAGAGGTCAATGCCCTGACCGTTTCGGTCGTGACCAGTCCGTTCAAATTCGAAGGGCGCAAGCGAATCCGCTTGGCCAACGAAGGGTTGGAAGAGCTCAAAAGAGAGAGTGACTCGATTGTCGTGATTCCCAATGAAAAGCTTCTAAATATCGTTGAAAAAAATCTTGGCATCAAAGAGAGCTTTCGGATGGTGGATGATGTTTTGGCACAGGCAGTCGGCGGGATTTCCAGCGTTATTCTTTCGCACGGTTCAGGCGATATCAATTTGGACTTTGCCGACGTGAAAACCGTCATGAGTCATCGGGGACGTGCCCTGATGGGAGCCGGAAAAAGTTCAGGAACCAATGCCGCCTATGATGCAGCCAAAATTGCACTGGAGTCGCCGCTGCTGGACAATGTATCTATTAGCGGCGCCATGGGTGTGCTGGTCCATTTCCAAATCCATCCGGAATACCCTATCAATGAAGTTTCCAAAGCGATGGAGATTATCGAGGAATATGCCGATAGCGACGCAAGTGTTATTTTCGGCACAACAACCAATCTCAAGATGGAACCCAATGAAGTGAGCATCACTATTGTCGCTACCGGGTTTGACGATCCGGATGATTTAACCAATGAACAAGCTGCAAACATCAACGAAACGCCCACTTTGCCCAAAATGAACAACGACATTCCCATCCAGCAGACATTTTTGCAGTCACGCAAAGTCGTAGGGGGCGGATACGGTTTGCTTGACGAAAACAATTTAGAAATTCCCACTTTCCTCCGCAAACAACAGGATTGATTTTTCTACGCTTCCCCACTCCCTTTCTTTTTTGTGCCCCCCCAAAGGGGGCATCCGTCATGAAGCGGCCGCAATCCTGTTTTACTGGACCCTGACAACCGGAATACTGTGCCGGTCGATCAGATCCAAGAGGTATGTCACATCCCGGTCGGACGCGAATGCCGTAGCCGGCAGATAGGGGTATCCTTCGGGACGCTCAAGCAAAAAGCCTTTTGGATGGAAAATCACCAGTGAGATGTGGTCCCACGGGATCATATTTCCATTGATATTGATCCCCCTTTTGGTGATATCAAATACCATTTTCAGTCGATGAATTCCCTCCTTTTTGAATTGGCTCTTGAGCCGACTTTTATAGAGAAAACCTTTGATATAGTACCAATAAACCGCAAGCAACACCCCAAGGTAGAGCAGGGTGGCGTCGTGCTGATCGATGGCTTTGAGTCCACCGATTATGGTAAGCCCGATAAAGAAATACCCCACGTATTTTTTCCACGTATGGGTCATTTTGTAGCGGTAGGCAATCACTCCGGCGGTGATGAATACAGCTTCGCTCCATTGAAATTCCAAGTGGACCCTCATCAGCACTCTCCCGCTGCATCCACACAAAACTTTAACAGGAAACAATGCAGACCGATGCCAAAAAAAGCTTTGGTGATGCGCCGCGCCAAGTTGCGCGGCTGATGCTTATGCAATTTTTTTTGCCTTGACTTTCTGCATGAGGTAGACAACGAGGTAGATACCGGCACCCACGGCATATGCAACATACTCACTCCCAAGACCCAGATGGGTTGCCATGAGGTTGGGCAGCATGACAAAAGGGATCAATGCCAGCAAGAGGATCCGCTCAGCAATGTTGACTTTGGTGACCATGTAGCCCTGAATGGCGGATGTGAAGGCAAACATTCCTATGACCGCTCCGGCAAAAATAATCAGGATTTCCAGCGGATTGCTGACCCAGACCCATTTGCCAGGATCATTGGGGTCACTGGGATCAACACTTTCGATCAGGAGCAGTTTGTTGTTGAAAAAGAACATGAAAGGGAGGATTGCCGTACGGATATCGTAGTAGAATCCCTGCAAGCCTGTCTTGATCGGATCCGATTTGGCAATACCGGCTGCCGCGTAGGCCGCCATCCCCACGGGCGGTGTATCATCCGCCAGAATTCCGAAGTAGAAGACGAACATATGGGCGGCAATGGCCGGAATAACATAGCCGTTGTCTGCTGCCAGCTGCATAATGACCGGCGCAGTCAAAGCGGCCATGACGATATAGTTGGCGGTTGTCGGCAGTCCCATACCCAGAATCAGGGATGTAATGGCCGTAAAAAGGAGCACAAGAATAATGTACCCATGCGAGAGCTGGTCGATGACATCGGCCAGAATCAGCCCAATACCCGTCAGCGTAACCGATCCGACCACCAAGCCTGCAACACCGGTGGCAACAGCGATGGGCACCATGTTTTTGGCGCCGTTGACCATGCCGTG
>CAZRUT010000105.1:0-4756 GCA_964603215.1 uncultured Nitratifractor sp. | reverse complement strand
AAGGCGTGGTATGTGCTGTATGGTACCCATTATACGCGCTACCTTGATGGGGAATCTGCTCTGTACTGGAACCAGGCCGTCACGAGCTTCTATCGGGGGGATTTTGACCCTTCGCAATGGAGCACGTTGCCGACATTGGCTCATGTGCTTCTGGGATGGGTATTTAAAATCGCATACTATTTCGGCCTCTATCTCCATAAGCTCGAAGTAGTGCTCGGCGTCAATATTCTCCTTTCGACCCTTTCGGCATATTGGGTGTATCGCATCGCGCTTCGGTTAAGCCATTCTGGCGGATATGCTTTGCTGAGTGCGGCATTGTATGCTTTTTTCTTCCCGTTTTTTTATCTTGATGCCTTTGTGCTCAGTGATCACCCGGCACATGCCGCATTGCTGCTGAGTCTTTGGATGATCCTGCGTCCCGGCCACACCAAACTGGATGCGCTGGTATCGGGAATGGTGCTTGGAGTTGGGGTGGCCATTGTACCGCTCCTGATGCCGGCAGCGGGTGCGGCGCTCCTCTATGTGTTATGGGGGGACGGATGGACGCGCCGTGCGCTTGCAAAAGGTTTGGTGTTTGTGACGGGGCTTGGCATTGTGCTGTTGGGAGTCTCGGTCCAAAACAACACCCTCTCAGTCGGCAAGCTCAAAACGTTTTCTGCCAACATCGGATTGGAATACTACCTCAATGCATGCCGCCTCCACTCTGTTCGATCTGTGTACCCCAAAGCCCCCGCGACCTACGATTCCATGTCGGTCAACAATCCGATTGCGTATGGGCAGGCCGTCGTGCAGGTCCCTTTTGCGGATCAAAGCTACTTTTTCCATGCCGGCACGCAGTGCCTGCGCGACAATCCGCCCAATCTGTTCACCTATCTCCGCCCGATGCATTTCGTGCTGCATGGAGCATTTTATCCCGATGCATCCCACACCCTTCTTGTGGAAAAAGCGCTGAACATTTCGTCGATGATTTTGATTGGGATGATGTTTTTGCTCCCGTTTACGCCCCTGCTGCTATACGACGTGACCCTGCATCGCTCCGGGATTGTCTTGTTGCTTGGGATCGTCGTGGCACAATGGACCGGAATGGTTTTTCTGGGCTTTGAGCCCCGGTTTGCACTTCGGGTGTTTTTTGTTGTGGATCTTTTGGGCGTGCTGCTGTTGCTGGATGCGGTGCGCATCATCCGATCGCGTTGGAAAGAAGGATTACTCTATCTGCTGATCGTGATTGGAATAGGGTACCTCTATCAGAAAACCGAACCCATTGCGGTAGAGCAAACGTCGGCATTTACGCTGGAGAAACCCGACACCAGCACATCGGAGTAGGGCCAAGGATCGCAACCGGCCAATCCGGAACACCGGCTACCATTCAAAATAGGTTCTGGCCTTGACAATATCGTGATATGGATACTGTTCACGCCCATATTGTGTCTCCAGCGTGATCCCTGTATCGTCGGCCGCAACAAGCTGCCCTTTGAGACGGTCGGCTCCGGGAACTTTGATGCGAATATTTTCGCCAATGGATTGCTGGAAATGGCGGGGCAGTGAAAGGGGGCGTTCGATCCCCGGTGAACTGACTTCGAGGAAGTAGGTTCCGTCCAGCGGGGGATGGACATCCAGAAACGGCGCAAGTGCCCGTGAAACATCGGCGCACTGATCAAGCGTTACACCATTCGGGTCGGTAATATAAACACGAAACACGGTCTGGTTGGCTTCCGTCACGGTTTCCGTACCATAAAATTGCACACCGTGAGCGCGGACGATACCGGCGATTTGTTTTTCGAGGCTCATCCGCTCCCCTTTTTTTCAGCTTCTATTTGCGCAAAAAGAGCATCGATGCGTGTCATACGGTCCAGTTGATCATCAAACGCGAATGTAAATTTCGGCGCCCGGTACCATCCCTCGCTGTCTCGGACATAGGTGGTCAAATGGCCGGATACTTTGCGGAGCTGGCGCAGTGCCTCGGCCTGCTCGGCTTCGGTCAGACCTCCCCGCTCGAGAAATACCCGCGCATCGTACCGTCCGCGTGAACATACAACATCATTGACGCCCAGATGGTTGATGCGGGGGTCATCCAGCGTGGCCAAAGCCTCGGGGAGGACTTCTCTGAGTACCGATTCGGTTCGTTTGCGTTTAATCGCCTCAGGGGTCATAGCGTCGCCTGCTCCTCGACCTCTTTGAAGGTTTCAAACACATCGCCCACCTTGATGTCGTTGAAATGTTCCAGCATCATACCGCATTCAAACCCATTGCGCACCTCTTTGGCGTCGTCATTGAAACGCTTGAGGGAGCTGATGCGGCTGGTGTAGATTACAACACCGTCGCGAATGAGGCGGGCGTGGCTGTTGCGGCTGATGATGCCGTCGGTGACCATGCATCCGGCAATGGTGCCGACTTTGGCAACCACAAATGTTTCGCGTACTTCGGCCTGACCGGTGATTTCTTCGCTGACGACCGGACTCATGAGGCCGCCCAGGAGGGCCTTGACATCATCCAGCAGGTCGTAAATGACGGAATAAGCTTTGATTTCGATGCCAAGGTCCTTGGCTTTGTTTTTGACCGCTCCGGTCGGGCGGACGTTGAAGCCGACAATAATTGCATGTTCGCTTGCATCGGCCAGTGCGACGTCACTCTCGGTGATACCGCCTACGCCGCTGTGGATCACTTCGACTTTGACCTCTTCGTTTTTGAGGTCACCCAATGCGCCTTTGATGGCTTCAAGGGAACCCTGTACATCGGCTTTGACGATGAGTGGGAGTTTGCGGATCTGTCCTTCGGCGATCAGGCTGCCGAGTTCATCGATGGAGACTTTGGTTGATTTGGAAAGGTACTTGGTGCGGGCGAGTTCTTTACGTTTGTCCGCGATTTCTTTGGCTGCTTTCTCACTCTCCATGGCAATCAGCACTTCGCCTGCCTCGGGTACCCCCTGAAGTCCCACGACGGCTGCCGGCGTGCTCGGGCCAATGGATTTGGCGCGTGTCCCGTCATCGAGAATCATGGTGCGCACCCGACCATAGGTGGTGCCGACGACGACATTGTCGCCGACATGCAGTGTTCCGTTTCGGACAATGATGTTGGCCACGGAGCCAAATCCTTTTTCGATCGAACTTTCAACGACGACGGCTTTGGCCAGGCGCGTGGCATCTGCTTCAAGCTCCATCATTTCTGCTTGGAGCAGAATCGTTTCCAGCAAATCATCAATCCCAAGGCCCGTGTGGGCTGAAACCGGAATAAACTCATATTCTCCACCCCAGTCCACGGCCAAAATATCCATCTCGGCCAGCTGTGATTTGACCTGGTCGGGGTTGGCAGACTCTTTGTCCATTTTGTTGATCGCAAAAATAATCGGAGCGCCGGCGGCTTTGGCATGGGCGATTGATTCTTTGGTTTGTGGCATCACGCCGTCGTCGGCCGCAACAACCACAATGACAATGTCGGTTGCCATGGCACCCCGTGCACGCATTTCAGTAAAGGCCGAGTGGCCCGGCGTATCCACAAAGGTAATTTTCTGGCCGTTTTTTTCTACCTGATAGGCCCCGACATGCTGGGTAATACCTCCGGCCTCTCTTGCGGCGACTTTTGTGGATCGAATCGTGTCCAGCAAGGATGTTTTTCCGTGATCCACATGCCCCATGATCGTGATGACCGGCGGGCGCTTTTCGGACTGTTCATTGCGCGCATCGTCGTACGAAGCGACATAGTCGAGCGCATCGAGCGGATTGACGGTTTCGACTTCCACGTCGAACTCTTCGGCCAGGATTTCGATCGCATCTTTATCGAGGAAATCGTTTTTGGTCACCATGGTACCCAGGGCAAAGAGGACTTTTACCACTTCGCCGACGCTTTTGCCTACTTTTTCGGCAAATTCATAAACACGGACATCTTCAGGAATCTTAACCACACTGACCTTTTCTTGTGTCTCAGGACGGACATAACGCTTTTTCTTTCCGCCACGACGGATCGAGCGGCGCTGCTGCGGCTGGAAGCGGCGGGCACCGGCAGACATATTGCCCTGCTGCTGCTCGCGCTTTTTGGCTTCGGCGCGCCGACGCTCTTCCTGGCGCTTCATCTCTTCGTAAATATTCTTATCGGAAAAATCCAACAAAACTACCTCTTCTTCTTCATACAGTTCGACGCTTGCACCCAAACCCCGACCGTTTAATATCTCCAGTTTTTCCCCGGTTGTTTTGGCTTCAACCGGGCGTTTGCTTTTTTTCTTTCGCGAAGGAGGCGTCGCTGCATTGGACAGTGAGATCTTTTTGGAGGCTTTTGTCGGAGCCCGTTTGGCTTTTTTGACAATGGTGATGCCACCGCGGCCGATGGGGCGACGTACGCGCCGAGGTTTGGGCGGTTCTTCCTGGTGTGCTTCTGCTTTTTTGGCCGGTGCGTCCTGCGGCGTTTCTTTGTGGGTCGCCTCGGTTTGCACCGCGGATGTGTCGGATGGTTTCGACGCCACAGGATCCGTGTGGGGCCTGGGTGCCTTGGCGGGTGCCGAGGTCGCAGGAGTCGCTTTTGGCTGAGATGGTTTGGACGGATGGGCGGAAGCATCCGACGTGGAATCTGTTGTCGGCATATCCGTCGCATCCGACGAAACGGTTGGCGGTTGTTTGGTTGCTTTTGGCTCGGGCCTTGGCTTTTTTGTCACCGTAATATTGGGGGTTGTACCCGGTTTTGTGAAGCCGGCCGGTATGGTGCCCTTCAGGGCATAATCGACCAATATTTCTGCCTGGTCAAACGAGATCGAACTGCCGGCGACTTT
>CAZRUT010000104.1:0-4763 GCA_964603215.1 uncultured Nitratifractor sp. | reverse complement strand
TTTCTGAGAGTTTTTCTTTTGAGTATATATTGAGTGCATCTATGATATCAGTCACCCTATATCTATTTTCATCGGCCATATCCATAGCTTGACAAAGAATTGTTTTGTCGGTTTGATTATCGATTTTGACACCTTTAGATAAAAGATACTTCTGCTCCAGCACAATAGAGTCTTGCAAATAATCTTTTAGACACAAATACTCAGGATACTGTTTGAGCTCCCCTTTGCGCTTGATTAAAGATGCCGCAGCATATTGTTTGACATTATCTGGCAGCAAGTCAAACAAGCCATATTTATCAATACGACGAAAATTATTTATATTGGCATTAAATCTTATCTCTTTGGGAAGAGTTGAGGATGCCTCTTTGAGCATATCATCAAGTATCACCTCTCCATCATGACTGAAGGCAGTATGACCTATATCATGCACCATACCTACTATATTGGCAACACCAAAAAAATCAAGATCAATCCCATTGCCCAATTGTCTATTGAGTGCATTGAGTATATACTTTGTGCTGAGACCTACTTCTATAGAGTGGCTGTATCTATTTCTGATGCTGTCTTTTGTCTTTTTCGATAGATACATGGGCACATCTTTCATACGAACAAAGACCTTGTGCCCCACTATGTGCATCTGGCATGCTTCAACCTCGGTTTTATCTATGGCAAATTGCAAAACAATCCTTCTATGTGGAAAAAATATCTAAGAAATGATAAAGAGAAAAAAGGAGATCCACTCCCCCTGAGGGAGTGGTTGGGGGAAAGTATTTTGAAGAGATAGATTACTTGACGCCTTTGTCAGCCCAGTAGCCGCGGATAGCGTCTTTTGTCTCTTTTGGCAGGGGTACATAACCCAGATCTGCTGCTGCTTTGTCTCCGTTTTTGTAAGACCAGTTGAAGAAGGCGGTAACTTCTTTGTTGGTTGCAGCTTTTTCTTCCGGGATCAGGATGAAAGTAGCCGCTACGATGGGATACGAGGTAGCACCTGCCGGGTCACCGATGACAGCATAAAAGTCATTTTTGGGCGTCCAGCTTGCATACTTGGCCGCATCCTGAAAAGAAGCAACGGTGGGGTTGATGAAATGACCCTCTTTGTTTTCGATTTGCGCTGCAGGGAGCCCGAGCTTGGTTTTATACGAATATTCAATGTAGCCGACGGAGTTTTTGATCTGCTGAATGTTGGCCGATACACCGGAGTTGGATTTTCCGGCAACAACTTTGGCTGCAGTCCATGTGGGCTTCTTGCTTACTTTGACTGCTGTGTCAATTTTGTTGAGGAAGTAAGTGAAGTTAAACGTGGTGCCGGACTTGTCAGCGCGGACGCAGGTGGTGATGGCAGCGTGGGGCAGTTTGAGCCCTTTGTTGTCCTTGGCGATGACGGCATCATCCCAGAATTTTGCCTTGCCGGTAAAGATGGCGTCAACGGCTGCACGGCTGAGTTTGAGCTCACCATCTTTGATGCCGTCGATGTTGTAGGCAAGTACGATGGAGCCAACAACGGCCGGGAACATATAAAGCTTGGCTTTTCTGAGCGACTCAGGCTTGAGCGGCTTATCCGAACCGGCAAAATCTACCATTCTTTTTTTGATGGACTTGATGCCGTCACCGGAACCGGTGGGTGTATAGTTTACTTTTTTGCCAGTGGCAGCAAAGTAGGCTGAGGTCCAAGCCTTGTAGACAGGTCCGGGGAATGAAGCGCCGCGTCCGTTGAGTTCATTTGCGTGAACCGTTGTGAGTGCAACCGAAGCAGCAACAGCCGCAACCAGTACATTTTTGAATGTCATGTGTGTCTCCTGAAATGATTTTTACGGACGCATTTTATGCGGGAGCGATAACAAAACGGTTACAGAAGGATAACAGGATGGAAACAGCCCCGTAAAATCGCCTTTTTGCAAAGCGGGCAGTTTCTTTTTTGTCGTCAGTAATAGGATGCATCGATCTAAAATATCATTGAATACTGACACGATTGGTGCAGTATGTATGTTCGGCAGGCAGTCCGGACACTCGGCTTCGAGATCCTGTTGCGGGCCTAAATGACCATTTCGATATCGTCGTGATCCTGAAATGCTTTGAAGATCCGGTCGCGTTCTTCCCGGTGATCGACGACGCAGCTGGCATTGTACGTGTGGAATTTTCCGGTTCTGGAGCGGTTGCCGAGATAGCAGGTGTGCTCCTTGTCTCCCAGGACATCTTTGATAGCTTTCCGCAGCGAATCCTTGTCCCGGCCGATGAGCTTGAACCCCCATTGTGTGGGGTAATCAATTTGGGGTTTATTGAGTGTCGTTTCGTCTAAAATCACCGCTTTTCCCTCCACGTTTTCTCTCCAGCTGTACCCGGTGGATGACCATCCCTTTGTCGATGGCTTTGAGCATATCATAAATGGTCAGCAGCCCGACACTCACGCCGGTAAGGGCTTCCATTTCGACACCGGTTTTGCCCACTAGTTTGGCCGTCACGGTTAGCTTGAATCCTGGGAGATCCGGCAGCTCCTCGATGTCGGTTTTGACGGAGGTGAGCATCAATGGATGACACATGGGGATCAAATCCGGGGTACGTTTGGCGCCGGCGATTGCTGCAACGACCGCGGTTTGGAGTACCGGACCCTTCTTGGCCGTGTTGGCAATGACGGCCGCATAAGCAGCCGGTGTGACTTCGATGATGCCGCTGGCGGTTGCAGCGCGTTCGGTGGCATCCTTGTCAGATACATCGACCATTTTGGGTTTATTCTGTTCATCAAGATGGGTAAGATTCACGGGGATCCTTGAGAAAAATTTTGTATATTTTAACATAATCTGGGGTAAAATCGTAAATAGAATCTATAAAATGACGAAAAAATAGTCAAATTTAATCATTTTATCCACCAATTTCTGTTACGATTACGTAACACGTTGAGAGGAGTAGCGATGACGTATGCCTTGCTTCGGCAATTTTCTGATGATATGTCCTTGCTCCATCAGCGTGCCATGGTGATGGGATATGCCCGGTCCCGCCACTGGACCATCGACAAAGAGATGATCGAGTTTGGCTCGTCCGGGAAATCGCTTCAGGAGCGTGAGCAGTTTGATGCTTTTCTTCATACCCTTAAAGAGGGAGACCACCTGATGGTCGATGAGGTGCATACGCTGGGGCGTACCATAGAAGAAGTTCTGACGGTGATCAATTGTATGTTGAGCCGTGATGTGCTCCTGGTATTGGCATCCATCGAATTAATTGTGGACGACCAGACATCGCTGTCAAAGATCCTCCCATGGGTGATGCATTTGGATGTCCCATCTACCGAATCGGAAAGCCACGCCAAAAAGGGGCGACCCAAAGGGAGCCGCTCGGCTTCCAAATTTGATGTGCATCTTGACCAGATCATCTCCTGCCTAAAAGCGGGAGAGAGTGTCAGTGCCATTTCGCGCAAGCTCGATGTTCGCCGCAGCTCGCTCAAGGACTACATCGAGTCGCGTCAACTCAAAAAAATTCTGGACGATGCCTGGGTGGAAAAGATTCATGCCCAGCGCCGCCTCATTTCAAAAGGTACGGCGGAGCTCATCTGTACGCTGGACCGATTTGCACCCTAATACAAAGGAAATTCTATGGCTAACACCATGACGGCTTCTGCCAATAAAACGAACAAACCAAAAGGAGCGAAGGGCTACCTCAAAGGCTGGATTCCGTATCGCTTCAAAAGATACTGGGTTTACGCTGTCGCAAGCGCCGTCGCCCTGGTGCTCCCCTGGATTACCATCAACGGCAATCATTTCTTCCTGCTGAACTTCGACCACAAGAAGCTCCATCTGTTCTTTACGGCTTTTGATATGCAGGAGCTTTATTTGATGCCATTTGTATTAATGCTCCTCTTTCTCGGTATTTTTGCCGTGACGGCAGTCGGCGGTCGGGTTTGGTGCGGCTGGGCATGCCCCCAGACGATTTTTCGGGTCATTTACCGCGACCTGATTGAAACCAAAATACTCAAACTCCGCAAACGGATCAAAAACAAACAACAGGATCCGGACATGTCCCAGCCGATTAACCAGATTAAAAAGGTTGTTGCGGTTTTGATCTGGTCGGCACTGGCATTGATTGCTGCGGCGGACTTCCTGTGGTATTTTGTGCCGCCTGAAGAGTTTATGCAATACATCCAGCATCCGGCTGATCATTCGGTGTTGATCGGGTTTTTGCTGGGGACTGCTGCGTTTATTGTCGTGGATATCGTATTGATCAAAGAAAATTTCTGCGTGTACATCTGTCCATACAGCCGCGTGCAATCTGTTTTGTACGATGACGATACCGTCATGGCCGTTTACGATCCGCATCGTGGTGGTGAAATCTATACCGGACACGGCAATGAGCGCCACAAGCAGTATGAGAAAAAGAAAGACCTGCTGGCCGACAACCCTGCAGCTGAATGTGTTGCATGTGAAAGCTGCGTGACCGTATGCCCGACCCACATCGATATCCGAAAAGGACTTCAGCTGGAGTGCATCAACTGTCTGGAGTGTGTCGATGCGTGTACGACGGTGCAGGCTGCGTTTGATCGTCCGAGTCTCGTGCGCTGGTCGAGCGAACATGAGACCATGCAGCAAAAAGGGCCAACGCGTTATTTTCGACCAAAAGTGTTGGCCTATTTCGGTGCGTTGGCTCTGGTGCTGGTGGCACTGTTCATGATGGGCACCACCAAAGAAAACATGCTGCTCAATATCAACAAATCAACCCGCCTCTACAAGATTACCGACACGGGAGCCGTACAAAACGACTACATTTTTCTGTTCCAG
>CAZRUT010000103.1:0-4834 GCA_964603215.1 uncultured Nitratifractor sp. | reverse complement strand
ATCAAGGGTCCTTTGCTTCTACGGTTTCCGCATTTGATCCGTCAACAAATTGCGCACCTTTTCGGTGAGTTTGGGCGCGCACGAACGGAGCTAAACTACCGAGGAAATTTTCATGCGGTTTTTCCGCTCAAAGTCAATCAGTTCCCCAATTTTATTGATGCGCTGATGAATGTCTCCAGCGATTTTGATTACGGATTAGAAGCCGGATCCAAGGCTGAACTCATCATCGCGATGGCCAAAACGCCCCTCGGATCTCCCATAACCGTCAACGGGTTCAAAGACAAGGAAATGATTGCACTGGCATTCATCGGCGCCAAAAGCGGCCACAATATCACCCTCACGATTGAGGGATTAAGTGAATTGGAAACGATAATAGATGTTTACAATGAATATAATGAAAATACTGATACTAAAATATCACCTAAAATTGGTATGAGAATAAGATTACACAGCTCAGGAGTCGGTATCTGGGCCAAAAGCGGCGGATATGGATCCAAATTTGGCCTCACTTCCACCGAACTTTTGGAAGCCTACGACATGTTGCTTGCGCATAAAATGATCGATCTGTTTTGGATGATTCATTTCCACATTGGTTCCCAAATGGAAGAAATCGGACCACTCAAAAAAGCACTCCGGGAAGCCGGAAATATTTATGCCGAACTGAAACGGCGCGGTGCCGACAACTTGCGTGCAATCAACATTGGCGGCGGGCTGGCGGTCGAATACAGTCAGCACCATCCCCATACCGGACGCAATTACTCGCTCAAAGAATTTGCCAACGACGTGGTCTTTTTGATGCAGGAAATCGCCCGATCCAAGCAGGTTCCCGAACCGGATATCTTTACGGAGTCGGGACGCTTTATTGCCGCCAACCATGCCGTACTCGTTGCACCGGTTTTGGAGCTTTTCGGACAAGAGTACCATGCACATTCGTTGCGGCTTAAGCCCACCAATCCCCCTTTGGTCGAAGAATTGCATGCGCTCTACATCAGCATCCAAAAAACCCACGCGCGGGAATACCTGCATGATGCACTCGACCATATGGAAAGCTTGCTGACTCTGTTTGATCTGGGCTACATCGATTTGACGGACCGCTCCAACACCGAAATCCTTGTTCATCTGATCATCAAAAAAGCGATCGCGCTGCTTCAAAACGATGGGACCGATGAATGTAACCGCCTGAGAAGTCGCATCGAAGAGCGCTACCTTGTCAATTTCTCTACGTTTCAGTCTTTGCCCGATTTTTGGGGTTTGTCCCAAAAGTTCCCGGTCTTGCCTCTCGCGCATCTCGACCAAAAACCGACGCGCCCGGCCAGTATTTGGGATATCACCTGCGACAGCGATGGCGAGATTGCGTTTGATCCGAATGCCCCATTGATGCTGCACGATATTTCAGTGGACACCGAAGAGTATTTTCTGGCTTTTTTTCTCACCGGAGCCTATCAGGAGATCCTTGGAATGCGCCACAATCTTTTTACCCACCCCACCGAAGCTGTGATTACATTTGACCCACAAGGGCATGCCGCCATGGCGGCAATCACCAAAGCACAAAGTCTCCTGGAAGTTCTCAACGATCTCGGGTACGCCGGCGATACCGTCGAAAAGACCCTTCAAGAGATGCTGGGCCGTGCGCCCGACATCGGCACAAAAGAGCGGCACGAACTCACCGAAAAACTTTCACGTTATTTGACGGAAAACAGTTACCTCAAAACAACGTCGATCAACACCCTATCGCCCAACAAAAAAGGATAATTATGGGACTCATTGCACTGATCATCGAGGATTTTAAAACCGTGCGCCGGGGCGACCCGGCATTGCGATCCAATTGGGAGCTGATCTTCAGTTATCCTGGTGTCTGGGCCCTTTTCTGGTACCGCATCAGCCATGCACTGTTTCGGATGGGGCTGCGGTTTTTGCCACGCTTTCTTTCGTCGATTGGTCAGGCGTTGACGTTTGTGGATATCCATCCGGGTGCCCAGATCGGTCGGCGGGTGTTTATTGATCATGCCACGGGTGTGGTGATTGGAGAGACCACCATCATCGGAAATGACGTCATGATTTATCAGCAAGTCACCCTCGGAGGGGTCAGCCTCTCCAAAGGAAAACGCCATCCCACCATCGAAGACAACGTCATCATCGGTGCCGGAGCCAAAGTACTGGGCAATATTACCATCGGAACGAACGCAAAAGTCGGAGCCAATTCCGTCGTCATCCGCGACGTTCCGCCCAACAGCACCGCCGTCGGTGTCCCTGCACGCGTCTCAACCCGCATTGACGGCCATGCGCCGCTGAGCCACAACATCATGCCCGATATCGATCAGAAACTTTTCGAATACCTCCTCAAACGGATCGCCGTCCTTGAGCACACCATCAAAACCGGTGACCAGAAAACCATGAAAAAAGAAGACGAAGAGCTGGACAATATTTATCGGAACTTTATCGACTCCATGAAATAGGCAAAATCAGTCGGTGACAAAAGCCCAGATTTTATACGTGCGCTGGGTGCAGCCTTCTTCCGACTCCTGAACACCGTCCACTTGAGTATATTGGCATGTATTGATCGTTGACTGAATCATACCGCCCCCTTGTGTATAGTACTGTTCTTCGGCATCTTCGACCACAGTCTCGAAATGCGTTGTGCCGACGGTGGCAGACGTAATCCGCTTGCGCACACACTCGATTTTGAGAATGTCGGTATATTTTTTCGGGTCCGGGTCAATGACCATGCTCTCCTGGTGCTCGGTGGCATTGCATTCGTAGGTAATGGTGACATCTCCGTGCGCTTCCTGCCATGCTTTGATGGTAGCCTCCTGGACAAAATTCTGTACACTGGAGACTGTACGGTCGAAATGATAGGTGAGGTTGGTGTCGTGCTCCATGACCGTGATGCGGTCGGAGTCGACGGTATAGTCGTTGCTTTTGTGTGCATCGCTTTTGTCCGTCACGGCAGTTGTATTACCTGTTTTGGCGACGGTCATTTGGGCATCTTCCTGATATTCCGGCTGGGTATAGCTGCTCTCGCCTTTGGCCTTTTGGGCTGTGTAAACTTTGTACACCAATGTCCCGGCCTCACCAGGAAACAGGTATTCGGCCAAATCATATCGACCACCCAGCGGTGTGATGCCTGTATTGCACCCCGACATCAGCACCGCGCCTATCAGCGATGTCAGTATCCAAATGATTGTTCTTTTCTGTTGCATCATTTCCTCCTTTAGTGGGATGACCATGCACCGATCGAAAGGGTTCTTTCGGTCTGTTCCTGGAGGTCCTTTTCCCACAGTGTTTCCTGCTTGAGTTCTTCATCCCCGATCAGGACGGCATACCGCGCGTGTGCCTTTTCGGCCCCTTTCATATGGCCTTTGAATCCTTTGGGGGCGTACGCGACCGTCACGGTATGTGTGCGGCGTTTGTGGGCTGCAATTTTTAAAACTTCCGGGAGTGCTTCCGGCACCATGGCGCCGATATAATATCCGTCACGCTCTGGTTCGGGCAGCGAAACAATCCCCATGATCCGCTCAATCCCCATAGCAAATCCGATCGCCGGAGTCGGCTTGCCGTCGAGAAATTCCACCAGACGATCGTACCGTCCGCCACCGGCAATGGCCGACTGGGCTCCGATTTCCGTGCTGACAAACTCAAAGGCGGTCTTGGTATAATAATCCAAACCCCGGACAAGATTGGGATCGACCGTGTAGGCGATATTCGCTGCATCCAAAAGCGACTGAAGCTGCTCAAAATCGTGTGAGCACGCATCACACAGACTGTGGGTAATTCGGGGAGCATCGTGCACATGGGTTTGGCAATGCTCATTTTTGCAATCGAGTGTTCGGATGGGATTGGTTTGGATTCGGCGCTGACAATCATCGCACAGCACCTCCTGCACCCCTTCCAGATACCCCACAAGGCGCTCCCGGTATGCCGGCATACATGTGGGGCAGCCCAGTGAATTGATCAGCAGTGTATGTCGGATTCCCAGCGTTTCAAAAATTTGGGACAGCATCTGTATGACAGTAAAGTCCTCATAGACGGATGCTTCGCCAAAACTCTCACACCCAAACTGGTGGAACTGACGCAGGCGTCCTTTTTGGGGCCGTTCGTATCGGAACATCGGACCATAATAATAAAATTTATGCTTCCCCTGCTGCCGATCCAGTTTGGCCGAAAGATAGGCCCGCACCACACCGGCAGTCCCTTCGGGGCGCATGCAGACATCATTGCCTCCTTTGTCCTGAAACTGATACATCTCTTTGCCGACAATATCCGAACTCTCGCCCACTGAACGCTTGAAGAGGGCTGTTTCTTCAAGTATCGGGGTTTCGATATAACTGTATCCGTATTTTTGGGCGACACCGATCGCCGTTGTAATGATGTGAACGTATTGCCGGCTCTCGTGAAACATGAAGTCTTTCATGCCGCGGAGGGGGTGAATCATGGGATCCCTTTAAAAATGATTTTCAACTGTTGGTTGACCTTATTATAACTGCAAATAACTGACTATCTTTTGATGGATGATTTCGATCGGCTCCGTGGCATCGACAAGCAGGTAATCGACCCCCAGCTTCTCCACGCTCTCCCGCATATGCTTTTGGACGGCCATCAGGTAGGCAAGCCCTCTGCGCTCAATCCCGTCAAGCTGCCTGGCGGAAGCGCGCTCTGTCAGTGTGTCTCTGTCCGTCAAAAACAGGATGATTTTGTCTGGAAGCTGGCCGCCAAGCGCAAAGAGATTGAGGCGCAGCAGCTCCTCGAAATCACAATCACCGTTGGCCAATGCATAGGCAATTCCGGAAAGAAACCCACGATCCGAAATGACCCAACCACCGCGATGGGGCGCCAC
>CAZRUT010000102.1:0-4957 GCA_964603215.1 uncultured Nitratifractor sp. | reverse complement strand
AGCCAAACGGACCCGCATCCTGACCCGCATCCAAGAACATCAGGCGATCGAGAGCATTGTGCCGCTGTATGCAATGGCCAATTTTGCCGAGCGGGAAATGTATGATATGTTTGGAATCTATGTCAACAACCACCCGTATCTCAAGCGCATCATCATGCCCGATGACTGGGTAGGACATCCCCTGCGCAAAACCTATCCGCTTCAAGGGGACGCACAGGCGGCCTGGTACGAAGTGGACAAAATATTCGGCAAAGAACATCGCGATGTCATCGGCGAAGAAAACCGTGATCCGGGGCGCATCGACCGCTACGATTCGCAGCGTTTTTCTCGGGTGGGATATGAAGTTCCGTTCGGCGCCGAAACATCCGAAACCGATGCCAAGCACGATCCGGAATACAGCAAAATGGTTCTGGTCAACTACACCACGGGCTCCAAAGTCCTGGATGAACGCAAGTAGGAGGGGTCATGCAGCAGCCCAATAAACTCAAACCGTTTTTCGAAAACCTCAATTTTGAACGTGACGACAATACCATGGTCATCAACTTCGGCCCGCAGCACCCGTCGGCGCACGGCCAGCTGCGGCTCATTCTGGAGTTGGACGGTGAGCAGGTCGTCAAAGCCCATCCGGATATCGGCTACCTCCACCGTGGCGTGGAGAAAATGGGAGAGAACATGATTTACAATGAATTCCTTCCCACGACTGACCGTTTGGATTATATCGCGTCTACCGCCAACAACTATGCATTTGCCCTTTCGGTCGAAAAGCTGATCGGGCTGGAAGTACCGCGCCGCGCCCAAGTGATCCGCACGATGCTGCTTGAGCTCAACCGGATTATGTCGCATCTCTTTTTTATTGCGACGCATGCATTGGACGTCGGGGCAATGTCAATGTTCCTTTATGCTTTTCGCGAGCGGGAGTTTGCGATGGATCTTGTCGAAGCATACTGTGGAGCACGCTTGACCCATTCGGCTGTTCGGATCGGCGGCGTGCCGCTGGATCTCCCCGCGGGGTGGCTGGAGAAGCTGGCCGCGTTCATTGATGCGCTTCCGGAGCAAGTCCAGCTCTATGAAGATTTGCTGACCGAAAACCGCATCTGGAAAATGCGCCTCGAAGACGTAGGGGTCGTCACGCCGGAAGATGCGCTCTCCTGGGGATGTACCGGGGTGCTCCTTCGCGGATCGGGCGTGCAGTATGATGTACGCAAAGAAGAACCCTACGAACTGTACGGCGAATTGGATTTTGACATTCCGGTCAGCGATCGCAATGACAGTTACGGTCGCTATCGCCTCTACATGGAAGAAATGAAGCAATCGGTTAAAATTCTTCGCCAACTGATCCCCATGTACCGCAAAACCGATTCACAGATTATGGCCCACAATCCCAAATACATCTCCGCCCCCAAAGAAGAGATCATGACGCAGAATTATGCTTTGATGCAGCATTTTGTCCTGGTGACGCAGGGGATGCGGCCACCCAAAGGGACCGCGTATGTCCCCACCGAATCTCCCAAAGGCGAGTTGGGATTCTTCATCCGTTCTGAAGGGGAACCGTATGCCTACCGGATGAAGATTCGCGCACCAAGCTTTTTTCATACCGGATTACTGCAGCACATACTCCCCGGAAGCTATCTGGCGGATGTCGTGGCAGTGATCGGGAACACCAATATTGTATTCGGCGAAGTGGATCGCTAAAAAGGAGCACGAATGAAACGATATGATTTGCGCCATTTGCATGATGACTTTTATGACCGAATGGTCGAACTGATCGACGGGGGGCTTCGCGCCGGTGAAGTGGGGATTTTTTTGTTTGAAGCAGGAGATTTTTCCGCAATACAAAAAAGTGCGGACGTGATCAAAGCACACGGCCATGTACTGATGAACTCTTTAAAATACAACGAAGTTGACTGGACCGTTGTGGTCAAGAAAAAGGCTGCCTAATGGCGCACGTTGTTTTTTCGACGTGGCGCGGTGAACACATCGACAATCGGGGCAAGCACCCCGATGCCTGTGTGGAATCGGCCTACAACCTGCCCGCTGAATACAATGCGGACCTTGCCGCCACGGCATTTGTCGGCTGGGATGGGGTCGCGATTTTTACCGAGGACATTGATGCTGTCCGTCTGGCCACAGAATATGCCGCACAGTACCAGAAATACGCTCAGGCATGCGGACGCTGTGCGCCGGGACGATGGGGCGGGCGTATCCTGTATGATCTGCTGGACAAGGTTGCACGCGGTGAGGGGGCCTTTGCCGACATAGAGCATTTGCGCGAAGTGAGCCAAACCATGATGCAGACGTCCAAATGCGAAATCGGCCGCACGGTCCCCAAACCGATTCTGGATTTGATGGATCACTACAAGGGACAATTCGATGCCTGCATTCTGGAACAACAGCCATCACCCCATTATGCGCAAGACAAAAACTACATTGCCAAAGTAACCGCTCCCTGTAGTGATGCATGCCCGTCGCATGTTGACATTCCCGGCTACATCGAAGGGGTGCGAGATAAGCAATTGGGCGCTTCGCTCCAGGCAACCCGCCACGCCATGCCGCTGGCCCATACATGCGGCCGTGTCTGCCCCCATCCGTGCGAAGAAGCATGTCGCCGCACCAACCTTGATGAACCCATTTCAATCATGGAGCTCAAACGTCTTGGTGCAGACTATGAAACCGATCATGGTTTGGGCTATCTCCATCCGGTTGAGCCCAAACCGCTGCGCCAGGATGGCAAAAAGGTTGCCATCATCGGTGCCGGACCGGCAGGATTAACGGCAGCGTATTATCTGGCACTGGAGGGCATCAAAGTTGATATCTTTGAGGAATTACCGGTGCTTGGCGGTGAAGTGGCAGTCGGCGTACCCGAATACCGCATGCCGGTAGACAAATATAACAAAGATATTGAACTGGTCACGTCGATGGAAGCTGTGACGGTTCATACCCACCACCGGGTCGATGCCGAGCGGCTCAAAGAGATTGATGCAGCATACGATGCAACGTTACTGGCTTTCGGTACTCGTCTCTCCAAAAAAGTCCGCGCCGCCAACGAGCGACCGGAGATTCAGGGGTATTGGAGCGCGATTGAAATGCTCGACCGTGTGAATCTCTGGACCAAATACCGGATCGGTTCCCCGGCCTCCGAAGTGCTTCAGGACAAAACCGTCGTATGTGTCGGCGGAGGATTTACATCGATGGATGTCGTCCGATGTGCCGTGCGCGAAGGGGCGAAAAAAGTGATCATGCTCTACCGCCGGGACGAAAAAGCGATCATCGGCAACACCACGTACGAAGAGTATCACGAAGCGGTCGAAGAGGGGGTGGAATTTATTTTTCATTCTGCCGTTGAAGAGATTTTCGATGAAGATAACGTGCTGAAGAAACTTCTGGTGAATCAATTTGAACTGATCCCCGACCCCGGCGGAGGACGGGCGAAATTGATCAAGATTGAAGACGGGGATTTCGAAATCGAAACCGATTTTCTGATTCCGGCTGTTTCTCAGGCGGCCGATCTGCAGCTGCTCCCCGAAGAATGGGATATTCAGCTAACCAGTTGGAATACGATCATGACCAACGGCAAAGATTATGCAACATCGCGTCCGGGATTGTTTGCTGCCGGGGATTGCGAGTACGGACCCATGACCATCGTCAATGCCGTGGGGCAGGCGCGCCGCGCCGCTTCGGTGATCGCCCGCTACCTTGAACATGGCACCATCACATTGAACGACACAGAGATCATGGAAGATCATCTTGAAAAACTGCGTGTTTATGATGCAGACGAAAAAGTCACCGGATGGATGCCCGGTCTGCCGCGTCGTGTCAGCCAAAAACTGACAACCGAAGAACGGAAAACCAATAATAAAGAAGTCAATCTCGGCTTGACCGGTGCCGAGGCGATCGCCGAGGCAGAACGTTGCATGCGGTGCTATTACATTTCGATGGTGGCGGTGTAAAATGAGTGCAATAGAACCAACAAAAACCATTACGGTCACGATTGACGGTCAAGCGTGCCGGGGCGAACAGGGACAGACAATCCTGCAGGTTGCCCGAGCCAACAACATCTACATTCCCACCATGTGCTACCTCACCAAAGTCGCACCGATTGCGTCGTGTCGGATGTGCGTTGTCGAGGTAGAGGATGTTGACGGAATGATCCTTTCGTGCCAGGAAAAAGCACGGGACGGTGCCGTAGTCACGACCCAATCTGAAACGCTTTACAACGCACGGCAGGCCATCACCAAACTCTACAACGTCAATCATCCACTGGAGTGCGGCGTGTGCGACAAAAGCGGCGAGTGTGATCTCCAGAACACAACGATTGAGTTTGGCGTCGATCAGCAATCATTCAGTGCGCGGGACCAACACCGTCCTGTGCAAGACTGGGGCTTTATCACGTACGATCCGGCTTTGTGTATTTTGTGCGAAAAGTGCGTGCATGTTTGCAACGAAGTGGTGGGCGACGAAGCATTGCAGATCAGTGTTGGGGGTTACAAATCGACGATTGTCAATACCAAACGCGATCAACAATGCGCCGAATGTGGTGAGTGTATGGCGGTTTGCCCGGTAGGGGCTTTGGCGGGTACGGATTTCAAATATTCTGCGAATGCATGGGAGATGACCCGGATTCCGGCCAGCTGTGCGCACTGCTCCAGCGGATGTTCCCTCAATTATGAGGTCAAACATCACCGCATTGATGATCCGTCACAACGCATCTACCGCGTCACCAATCCGTTTGAGTTTCGTTCACTGTGCGGAGCCGGACGGTTTGCTTTTGACTATGCCAATCCAAACGGCCGGCAGGATGCAGAAGCCTTGGCGCGGGCAACGGCTGCATTGCGCCGAGCCGATACGATTCGCTTCGCGGCGGTCATCACCAATGAAGAAGCGTATTTGCTGGAACAACTGCGCATCCGGCAGGGTGTACGGCTGGTGTGCGATGATGCTTACGGATATCAGCAGTTTC
>CAZRUT010000101.1:0-4968 GCA_964603215.1 uncultured Nitratifractor sp. | reverse complement strand
AATCGATTCAAATCTTCTTCGATTTTGCCCATGCAAGCCTCAATTTCCTCATCGGTGCTGTGGATTTTGCTTTCGGCGACGGAGAGTTTGGCTTTGGCCCGGTCATGTTTTTTGATTGTACGGGGGGCGGCCGTCGGCCTGGAGGCGGCGGCATTCGGTTTACGGATAGTCTGTGCCGTTTCGGCCGTTTCGTCAGCACCGTCTTCCGTATGGTTTGTTTCAGGATTTTTTTCCATCATGGTTTCCTTGATTGCTTGTCATCATATTTACACGATATTCTACCCAAAAAGGATAAACAGTCGGCCAAAAAGGTATAATCCCAAAAAAATATATCCGGAGTATCCATTGTACACAGCTTTGTATCTTTTTGTCGCGTTGCTGGCCTTGTCCGTTTTGGTTTTTTTTCATGAGCTGGGACACTACATCGCGGCACGCTTTTTTGGGGTGGCAGTGACGCGGTTCAGCATCGGCTTCGGGCCCATCCTCTCCCGCAAACACTGTTGCGGTACCGAATGGGCCTTTAGTGCCATCCCGCTGGGAGGTTATGTCACAATGAAAGGACAGGACGACACCGACCCTACCGCCCGGAACCGCGATCCCGATTCCTATCAGTCCCGGCAACCCTGGCAGCGGATCGTGATCCTGTTCGCCGGCCCGGCTGCCAACATCGTGCTGGCTTTTTTTACCTACCTGCACATTGCGTTTTATGGTGCACCGGTTACCGTCGCACTCGCATATACCGCTCCGATCGTCGGCACGGTATCGGCCGATACACCGGCGTACAAGGCCGGGCTGAAGCCCGGGGACCGCATCCTGTCCATTGACGGCCAGGCCATCCGCTACTGGTATGAGATTGGCCAGGCCATCCAGGCGGCTCCCGACCCGATGCGTCTGCGCATCCTGCGCGACGGTGTTTCCATCCCGATCCGCCTGACGACCCGGACGATTCAGGGGAAAAATGCCTATCGCGAAACCATCCGCCGCCGCATCATCGGTATCAGCCCCAAAGTGGACATCAACAGCACAATCCACTTCACACCCGGTCACATGTTTTTCTATGCATGGAACGAAACCAAAAATGCCGCCACTATGATCGCAGTGGGCACCAAAAAGATGGTCACAGGAGAGATCGACAGCAAAAATGTAGGCGGTGCGATTACGATCTTTGATGTGATCATGAAATTTGCCGAGCGCGGCATCGTCTATCTACTCTTTGTTATGGCACTCATTTCGGTCAATCTGGGCGTACTCAATCTCCTGCCAATCCCGGCACTCGACGGCGGGCATATCATGTTCAACCTCTACGAAATCGTTACCAGACGAGAACCCAGCGAAGCGGCACTGTACTACCTGACCCTCTTTGGCTGGGCATTTCTGTTGGGGCTGATGGGGTTGGGACTGTATAACGATGTTCACAGAATCTGGGGATAATATTTTCATTTTCCATAAGTTTATGATATAATTCTCATTCAACGCACACAAAAGGATGAGACATGGAAGAATCAAAGAACGACACGACGGAAACCAAAGTAGAAGAAATTGCCGACCAGGCAGAAGCAGTCGCGGAAGACATCAAGGCAAAATCAAAAAAGATATTTGACCGGTACCTTCCGCTGCTTGAAACCATCACCGAAAAAGTCCGCAATTTTGTCCTGAGCTTCGGAGAGCTGATCGTGACGGTTACGGTCATTATCGGACTTGTTACGGCGGTACTCGATGGGATTACGGACATGGGAAATGTTGGATTTTTTAGCGGTCTGGCAACCATGTTTAACGGAGCTGTTTCGGCTGTGATGGGTGCTTTGATTATCTTTTTGCTCTTTGCGATCTACAAAAAAGAGCGCTGACCTTTCCGGCATCACCCGATGCCGGCTCCTGCTGCCAGAGTGGGAAAAGATTTTGCTATACTTTCAAAAACACATTAGGATATTTTTATGCACATAGATACAGAGAAGTTGCGCAGCCGTCTTGATCGCGTGATCTGGAACATCGAAGCAGCCCGCCTCAAAGTCAACGCGCACCATATCGTGCACATGGTGGGGGTCAGCAAATATACCGATGTGGACCATATTGCGGCGCTTTATCGTCTCGGGCAAAGGGCATTTGGCGAAAATCAGGTTCAGCAGCTCAAAGTACGGTCCCATGCTCTGGATGCACTCCCGATCGAGTGGCACATGATCGGAACCCTCCAAAAAAACAAAATCACTGCCCTGCTGGATCTGCGCCCGGCCCTACTCCATTCGCTCGACGGCATTGCACTGGCCGAGGCACTCCACACACGGCTCGAAAGCCGGGATACGGCCCTCGCCTGCCTGCTCCAAATCAATGCTGCAGGGGAAGCCAGCAAATCCGGCGTTGCTCCGGACGCGGCAGTTGATGTGTATCAGGAAATCCGGGAGCGCTTTCCCCGCATTGAGCTCAAAGGGGTCATGACCATCGGGGCACACAGCGAAGACCATGCGCTTGTCCGGAAAAGTTTCGAGACCACCCATGCCGTCTATACGCAGTTGCAGCACGACGGAGCACACATTTGTTCCATGGGGATGAGCGGAGACTACCCGTTGGCCATCGCGTGCGGATCCAATATGGTCCGGATCGGATCCGCCCTGTTCCGTTAGGGGTGACTGCTGCCGGCAACCATACCCCAATACCGCAGTGCGCCGTTGCTCTTCAATGCGACCGTGTGCAGCTGGCCGGCATGCACATACAGGTAGCCGCTTTCGCCATCGACCAATTCCGGCGCATAGCGGAATACGTTGATGCTGGCCGTACTGCCCAACTGTCCGTAGTTGTTGTATCCCCAGCTCCAGAGGGTTCCGTCGCTCTTGATCCCGACGGAATGATAACTTCCGCCATCCACTTCCGTCCAATCACTGGCCATGGAAGCCTCCTGGGTCGGCGTAGATTTGGATCCTCGGGTTCCATCGCCCATCTCGGCATAATTGTTGTATCCCCAGGCAAACAGCGTTCCGTCGGTTTTGATGGCCAGTGTATGGTTGTAGCCGGTTGCAATCCTGGCCCAATCGGTATCGGCAAGGGCCTCCCGGGTCGGAACAGGCCTGTCCGTCACAGTTCCGTCTCCCAGCTGGCCGTAATTGTTGTGACCCCATGCCCACAGCGTACCATCTGCGCGGAGCGCCACGGAATGATAATAGCCGGCAGCCACCTGGCTCCAATCCGTTACGGCAGCCGAGATGGGGACAAAAATATGCTTGTCCACAGCCGTATTATCTCCTAACTGGCCAAAATTGTTTCGACCGGATGCCCAAAGGGTTCCGTCCGATTTGACGGCGATTGTATGATAATATCCAGTGGCGACGTCAGACCAGTTGGTTGCCTTGGTAGGCTCCTGGGTCGGAATATGCTGGTCGACCGTCGTTCCGTTGCCAAGCTGGCCAAAGCGGTTGTATCCCCAGCCCCAGAGGGTTCCGTCTGTTTTGATGGCCAGAGTATGGTTGAATTTGGTGTACACTTTTTGCCAGTGGGTGTCGCTGCCAATTTGAACCGGTGCTGTGCGATCCACCGTCGTCCCGTCACCCAGTTGACCGTAATTGTTGGCGCCCCACCCCCAGAGGGTTCCGTCGTTTTTGATGCCCATCGTATAGTAGTAGCCTGCCGCCAGTTGTTTCCAGTACAGTACAGTAACAGTCACGGTCACTTCCACGGTGCTGTTCCCTTCTTCGAGTTTCAAAACGCCACTGTCGCTTGCATTGCCTTCGGTTTGGCGCACATATACGATTGCATCGCCATCGAGGGCAAACAGACCGTAACGACCCTGGGTTTTTACTGTAGCGACTATGGAGCCGTTGTCCTCGGAGACTGCCGAAGCCTTCTCGCTCCAATTGGCACGCAGCGTTGTTTCATTCACATCCAGCGTTACGGAAAAATCCGCAGCATGGATCGGGCCGTTGTGTTCCACGACATTCGTGGTATTGTTGTCGGTATTGTTTTGGTCGTTTGGGAGGGTATCCGTATTGCATCCGGCAAGAAACAATGCCAAAAACATGATCGCAATTGTGCGCATAAACAACATCTTTTTCATCGTTGACTCCTTGTGGAAAATCCAAGTTTATGGTGACATTGTACCCAATAAGCGTCAAATATTTGTCAAACAATGCACGTACCCGGGGGAACGGCATGGCTTGTTCTAAGCCAATCTCAGTATAGTTCCAGAAAAACACCGAAGGCAATCCCTTTATGAAAACACTTTTGCATCTGGCAGGCTGGACGCTGGGGACGCTGTTGTTGCTGCAACTTATCCGCGTTGACATCCCCGCACCGCCGATCCCCAAGCCCGGGGATACACTGACCGCACCGGCTCCCGTACGCTCCGCCATCAAAAAAGGGTGCTATGACTGCCATTCCAGCCAAACCCGCCTCCCCTGGTACAACACCATCACGCCCATTTCCCTTGAAGTGCGTGTCCACGTACGTGACGGACGCAAATGGCTCAATTTCGAGATTTGGAACCGCTACGACGAAGAGAAAAAACAAAAAATTTACAAAGGAATCGTCCAAACTGTCACCCGTGGCAGTATGCCCATCCCCATGTACCTCTGGGTACACAAAGAAGCACGGCTGACTCCGGATGAACGCAACGCTTTGATTGCATGGGCCAGGCAGCACATCCGTGACTGAAAATATCAGGTGAGCGGCTGAAAAAAATCTTAATAAAAATCCAATTAGGACAAATTTTATCCTTATTAACCTTTTTTCTGCTATACTGCTTGATCTACATCAATAAAAAGGATACACCATGCCCAAGATCAACACATACACCGACATTGCCGAAATCGATCGTGAAGCCAAAAAAGACCTCATTGACCGCCATTCCCCTTGTATCCATTGTGCCGATACGGCCCAATCGGGCGAACCGTTTGAAGTGACCGTCAAAATGGGTAACGAATACAGCCACCCCGACGATTTCGACCACTACATTGAATCGGTCACCCTCTACAACGGCGAAAC
>CAZRUT010000100.1:0-5007 GCA_964603215.1 uncultured Nitratifractor sp. | reverse complement strand
AATCGGCGATATCCACATCGGCTTCCCGGTGTGTGGGGGAGACGATTTTGATCGTCTCTACCTGTTTTTTGATCAAATCTTTGGGCAAATCAAATGCATCAAACGCCGAGCGGATCAATCCGCCGCCACACGGTTTGTGAAAAGCCAAATCCTTCTCCACCAGCACCGTATCGACCCCGCGCGCGGCCAGATAGCGTGCCGCCGTTGCACCGGCCGGCCCGCCGCCGACAACCACAACATCACAGTGAATCTTTTGTTGTATCTCGCGCATCGTGTTCCTTTTTGAATCGGCTGCAATCAGCTTGCAGGATAAGCATGCTTCAATGCTTCATAGAGTTGGGCGGGCGTCATATCGGGCTGTTTGGCCAGAATCGCCTGCATCACACTATTGTCTTCCCGGCCATGCCACGTCTTGGTGTACGTCCCGGCTTTGTATCCGTGATCCTGGCGAAAACGGTTGAGGATGTTTTTGCCGATGTAGAGGCGATAGAGTGCATCCAGATTCAGACCGGACTGGAGGGCAATACGGTAAAACTGCGCCGTCCATGTTGCGACATCGGATCCGTCAAAGAGCATCCCCATCATCACCTCCACTTCGGCGATCTGTCCGTAGGGATCATCCGGGACATCCCCTGCTCCCGATTCAAATGCCCGATACGCTTCTGTGCCGGTCATGATGTGGGCCAGATCGACAATCCCGCCGCGCTCCTCGACAGAAAAAATCCGTAATGCCTCACTCATCACGAAATGCCAGATATCCACGGCTTCGATCCGGATATTGTCCCAGTCGGGATCTGCATCAATATGCTTCCAGTGCTTCCACGGATAGCTCTCAACCAGTTCGGCTGCCTCCAGCCAAATACAGCGCCGCCAGTCAATGATTTTGTTGTGGCGGGTTCGCCCCTGCTCCCAGCCGCTGCCGTTGGTCGCATCGTTGAGCTCCTGCTGGAGGCGCAACATGGTTTCAATCCTCTTCACATGTTTCTCCTGTGTTCATCAATTATGGGCAATCACCCGGGCCGCATCGGCAACCAAACGGCCAAATGCCTGATTCATGGCGGCGACAATCAGCGGTGTTTCCCCTTTGGCTACCGGTACACGGGTGGCAAAGAGTTTGGCACGGCGATGCGTACCGCGCAGGGTTTCGACAAAATAGCTCCCTTCCAGAATCACCGATGATGTTGCTTCGTCATAAATAAAGCGGTTGAGGGCCACATGGAGCCGCACCCCGCTGCTGCGCTCAATGTCCCATGGATAGCGATAAACCCTGGGCGTGGCAAACCGTTTCTGGAGGGAGGCAATTGCGTGGCGTGTCAACCCTTTTTCCGGCGGCGTTGCCCAGACGGAACGATCGCAAAACGTCAATGTTCCCTCGGCACTCCGCACGGGAATTTTGTTGCCGCTCAAATAAGCAGGCACGGTCACTTGATCCACACCGATCTGTGCAGGAGCGTGGTGCAAGGCGGCAACCGATCCACCCGGTTCCGAGAGAATATACTGTTGTGCCGGGCCGCCGCATGCCGTCAAAAACCATGCCAAAATAAACACAAATATATTCCGCATATCAATCTCCAAAAATCAGTGCATTGGGTTTTTTGTTGAGCTTCTCAATCAAACGCTTGGTTTCTTCGGACGTGCGGCCGACCTCTTTGATCATGGCATCGAGTTTTCGGCCAAAAAGCGATCCGGTACCGTATCCGCGCATCACATTTTTGGTTGTTTTGAGTGTTTTTTGCAATGCTGTCAACGCCCGGTCAATTTTGCCGTTTTTGTCCATCAGTCCTCCCAGACTCCCCAGCGTCTGATTGAGATCATCCGTCAGACTCTGAAAACTCGGCTTGGCCATCAAGGCATTGAGGTGTTTGGCCGATGCATCCAGCTCCGCCAGGAGTTGGAGCAGGGGTCGGCGGTTCTCATCCGTCAGTGCACTCAGGGAGGCCAGCAGATGATCGAGGCGGGCCAACAGAGTTGGCTGGGTTTTTTTCCGGGTGGGGAATTGGGTGATATTTCCTTCCGTGACCCAGCAGTGTTTTTGCGAAGCATTTTGATCCGGGTCGGCAAGCAGATCGACATAAAGGCTGGGGGTAAACGGATTGTCACTTTTGAGGGCGGCATGAAGACCGGCACACACAGCTGCATAAAGATTGGCGGCACCGTCGCGATCCCCATGGTCGAATATGGATGTATCGATCGTGCCAAGTACATCGGCATCCATCGCATGGATGCCTGGATTGTAGTGTACCGTCACCCGATTGACTTCACCCACGTCAAAGCCCTGATAGCGGATCGGTGCCCCCTCGTGCAATCCGTTGATGTGGCCGGAAAATGCAAAACCGAAACGTGTTGGGCGCGTGACGACGCCGCCGATTTTTCGGCGAATCGCATCGCGGTGCTTGTCATAGAGACGGAAACGATAGTCCGGTGCCGGTTTGGGGTACGGGCGGTCCAGCTTGGACGCGAAACGGATGCTCCCGAACAACAGGCTCGCAGCCGGAGCCAGATCGAGGGCGATCTGCCCCCCCTCCATGTTGACTGCTACCAGATCCTGGTGCCAAAACCGCGTCGTCGTGTTGATCAGATCTGTGTACTTTTTTTGGATGAATATGGTGATATCGACCGATTGCCGGTCGGGGGCCAGCTCGATCGTATCAATACTGCCGGCACGAAGGTTGCCGTAATAAACTGCCGCCCCGACATGGACATTGCCTGCCTGGCGGGTGCGGAGGTGGTAATAATGCCCTTCTTCTTCGCCACGGTACGGTTTGGTCAGGCCGGCAAATGCAGTGATCAGCTTCCCTTTTCGGGTCGCCGACATGGCAATATAGGCACCGTGCAGCAATGTATCAAGTCCTCGGACACCGCCCGAATCAAATTGCGGAGAGACAATCCAGAAGCGGGTTGATGCATTGAGATAGGGTTCAGCTTCGGTGTTCATCCGAACAAAGATACTCACGCCGTCTCCCCCTTTTTGGAGCGTGATCCGGACGATCGTACCCACCGTCACATCACGAAACCGCACCACACTCTCGCCGGGAATCAATCCGTCACTGGCGGGAAAATCGATCCGCACCTCTGAGCCAAGCTTTGCATAATGCCGGTACAGCATCCATCCGGTAATCAACAGGGCCAGCAGCGGGACGATCCAAATAGAAGGAAGCATGGTAAAGCGGCGTTGGCTTTCTATGTCGGGCGTGGGGGCAGAACGCATGGATCCTCCTCTTGCTGGCGGGATTTGGATGGAATCAGACGGGGGTCAAACGACCACGCTGACAGCATGGTAAAAAAGACCATCAGGACATACAGCGTTGCCCCCGGGCCAGCCACAATTCTGAATTGTTCGTACGTCACCAATCCGGTCAAAATCGACACCACGAAGACATCGATCATCGACCAGGGGCCGATCACTTCGACAATGGCATGAAGGCGATGGCGCGCCGTTTTGGTTGCCGCAACAGGATGGTGAACACTCAGGTAAATGTATGATAGCAAAATAAACTTCAAAATCGGGATAAATACCGATGAAACCAGGATAATGGCTGCGACGATGTAACTCCCCTGGTCCCATAGCTGAATGATCCCGCCCACGATGGTATTGCCTCCCCGATAGAAAACATTTTTGATTTCCAGAATGGGGTAGAAGTTGGCGGGGAGATAGAGGATGAGCGCGGTCAACAAAAATGCCCATGCACGCCGCAAACTCACTGCGGCCGTCGGATGGAGCCGTGCGCCGCACCGTCGGCACTGTTCATTGCCACCCCGATCCGGATTGACTGCTTCGCAAACGCGGCAGCGCACCCCGACTCCTTCAAGGATGTCCGGCCGTCTGCCGCCATGCACCCGATCGAATACACGCCAGAGGTAGCCCAGGCGGTTGGCCTTGGTCAAGTAAAAATCGATCCCCACATATGCCACCAAAGCCCAAAACGATGCACCCAGATGGATGGTGACCTCCCCGGTCAGCTTGACCAGCGCCACAAGAATACTCACAGAAAACACATCCACCATGCTCCACGGCAGCAAATAGGCGAGGAGCTTCAGCAACGCCTGTGTTGCCCGTTTGCCCCGGCGCATACGCAGCAGCATCAACACAACGGCGTAGGCCCCCATCACGACGGCGGGGATTGCCAGCACCAAAACACCCACTGCTACCGCCACGAGCACATAGCCGTTGACGGCCAGTTGCCCGATCGCATGCAGAATGGTCACATACTGGGCATGTCCGAACAAATCAATCTGTACCAGCGGAAACAAATTGGCCGCGAGGAAGAGGATCATGCCGGTCATCGTCAGCGCCAGCGTCCGGTTGAGATAATACGGATCGTTGCGGTACAGAATCGTTCCGCAGTGCTGGCACCGGGCACGCATCCCCTGCTCCAGCGGGATACGGCGGTGGATGGTCTGGCATGCAGGACAGATCACGAGATCGTCGGTGCGAACTGAAGCGCTCGATGGTGTCATCATTCTGCTGCCCCTCCGCGCAATACATCGACCACATTGGTCGCATACGCTCCCTTCGGCAGGACAAAATTCAATGCATAATGTGCCTGTTCGGGGAGGTAAGTGTGCCCAATCTCCTCCGGCCATACCCAGGCATATCGGCGTGATCCGTTTTCGGGGATCGCAGCAGCAAAGGGGGCTTCGATGATACCGGCCGCACCGGGGGCACCCTCCATTTTTGTGCCGAAAATCGGTCCGGTGGGGGCACGGTCCCGGCGGTAAAATTTTTCGGCTTCGGCTGCCAAGTCTTCTGCCGGGAATATCCGCCCATGGGGATAGTGCATCATCACGTCTCCCTCCAGAATTTTGAAAAAGTGCTGCTGGTGCGCCGTTCCGTTGAGCGTGCCGGCAGGCAGCCCGGCTGCCTGTTCCGCTTCGGCGGGCCGAAATGCCGCCAACAGTCGGCTGATGGCAATGCGGCGGCTGAGCCAATCATTGAATTGTTTGCTCTGGTATGCGCTGAGGAGAAACGTGCGCGTCCGGCGATCCCGCTCCCGGCGCTTCCCATTC
>CAZRUT010000099.1:0-5115 GCA_964603215.1 uncultured Nitratifractor sp. | reverse complement strand
GTGCCTTTTTTAGTTTTTTGTGTTAAGTTTTGAGTTTTTGGCTAAAATTTACAAGTTGACACTAAAGGATGTTTTGTGAAAAGGTTTTTTCTGTTATTGTTTCCGGTTTTGTTGAGTGCCGCAGCGCATTATGCCCGCGTGGAACCGCTGGAGCAGGCAACCATCAAGGCAAGCGTCAGTGGGCGCATCGTCCGTGCAGACCACAATGCCGAGGGGCGCGTACTGGGGCGCGAAGCCTTTATACAGATTGATGATGCGCTGGATCGGAAAAATCGTAAAAGCACTCAAGAATCGTTGAAGCTGTTTCGTGAGAATCTTGCAATCAATCAAGAAATACTCCAGGGCCTCAAAGCCACACTGGAGCGCAAAAAGGACTTTTACGAACGGATGAACAGGCTGGAGACTGCTTCCAAAACCCAAAAAGACAATGCCTATGCTGCCTACATTGGAGCCAAAAACCAATACCTTGGCACCCGCGAGAAAATCATCACCCTCCAAAAGCAGATTTTGGATCTGCAGTACAAAAAGGAAATGCTCGACGATCTCATTGCCAAAAAACATATTGCCATGCCCGGAGCATATCTCTATGCGCTGATGGTCCACACAGGGGAATTTGCCGCACCCGGATTGCCGATGGCCGTTGTTCAGGATGTTACGCGTGCGCAACTGATCCTTTACCTCGACCCGGACGAGATTGTGGATGCCGAAGGAAAAAAAATTCAGCAAAAGACGATTTATATTGACGGACGGCCCACCCAGCTCAAACTCGACCGCATTTGGAAGGTTGCCGATACACAATACATTTCTTCGTACCGTGCACGGATCGTGATGCTCCCCAAATACCCTTTTTCCAAATTGCTAAAAATCGAATTCAAATGATCACCACTGCATGCCCGCTTGATTGCTGGGATGCCTGCGGGATGACGGTCGATCCCGCTTATCCCGACACTCCGGTTCCCACTCCCGCGCATCCCATGCACACCGGCGCTCTGTGCGTACTCCTCAACAAACATTTTCACGCAACACCCCGAATCCAGACCCCCCGCATCAATGGCAAAGAAGTTTCGATGGAGGCTGCACTGGATGCGACCGCCGAAGCATTGCAATCAGAGACAAAGCTGCTTTGGAGGGGCTCAGGGAATCTGGGAGTCATGCAGCGTGTTACCGATCTGCTGATGGATCGGATCGGCGGAACTGTGACCCGGGGCAGTCTCTGCGATGCGGCCGGACAGGCCGGGATTGAGTCGGGACGGGGCTATCACCGGATGTTACCGCCCGAACAGATTGCGCAGGCCGAAGTGGTCGTCGTTTGGGGGCGTAATATAACGGTCACCAACAAACATGTATTGCCGCTGCTTCAGGGGAAAAGGCTGATTGTGATTGATCCGGTGCGCACGGGGATTGCCAAACGGGCAGATCTTTTCATGCAGATCCGTCCCCGAAGCGATGTGTATCTCGCACTGTTGCTGGCGCGTTTTGCCGTGATGGAGGGCAGTGAGGATCAAAACTGGCTCGATCAGCATGCACCTGACTGGGAAGATTTCTACGCATGGACTCAGGAGTTCCGTATCAATAATCTTCTGCAGCATATTGATGTTCCGCTCGAGACGCTGGGAGACATGCTTTACATGATCCAAAACCGCAAAACAGTCTTTTTGGTCGGCATTGGACCACAGCACTATACCGTCGGTGATGCCGTGTTGTGGGCAATCGATTCTCTGGCGGCAGTATTGGGGCTGTTCGGTCGTGACGGGTGCGGTGTGGGCTACATGGGCAACGCCCGACAGGGGTATACCGATCCCTTTGACACCACGTGCCGGCGGGTCTCCATAGCGGCCACACCGTTTGAGGATTTCGAAACAGTGTTGGTGCAGGGGGGCAATCCTGCCGAATCAATGCCCGATTCCCACCGTGTCATTTCGGCGCTGGGTCGGGTTAAAAACCTCATCTACTTCGGACTGTACGAAAATGAAACCAGCGCCCGGGCCCGGATCGTCATTCCGGCCAAATCTTTTCTCGAAAAAGACGATGTGCGCCTCAGTTACGGCCACCATTATGTCACCCCGATGCAGCAGGTTACCAAAGGGGAATTCGGGATCAGCGAATATGCGTTTGTACAGGGTATTTTGGAACGGTTGGCGCACGAAAAACTCAAGCCGGAGGCTGATTATCTGGATGCGTGGCTCCGTCAGTGCCCGACACGGGAAGACGGGACGCTCTGTTCCCCCGACTACCAGGCGCTTCCCTATGCCGATGGCTTTGGCAAGTCGGGAGAAGAAGCGTATGTTTTCATGGATGCACTGGATGATGACAGGGAACCCAAAACGCTGCGCAACATTCGGGCAGAGACACATCAAGAAGTGGCAGGATCTTTTTGGCTCTTGACGCCTAAGGGACGTCACACCCTCAATACCCAATTTCGCCGTCCCCCGGATGTCGTGCATGTTCCTCCGACAGCGGGATGGCATGCAGGAGCGCGGGTGCGGGTTATTTCGGATCAGGGTGCGCTGGAACTGACGGTGCTGATTGATCCCGATTTGCGCGATGACTGTGTGTGCATCCCCATTGGAACACCGGGGGTCAACCGCCTCACCTTTGGCGGAATGTCGCACGAAGGTGGGGGAGCATGCTACGGCGATACCCATGTGCGGCTTGTGCCGGCGGATGTGCATACATAAAGCCAACGGAATGCTTCAGGATCGCAATTTTGATACCATGGCGGATGCTTTTGAGTCACGCATTTACGGCACATTCAAAGGCCAGCTTCGTCTGGAACTGCTTCAGGAAGATTTGGCTGATCTGCGCGACGGCGCACCGATGAATGTCTGGGATGCGGGGTGCGGTTCGGGTCGAATGGCTTTGTGGTTTGCGCAGGGAGGACACAGACTGACCGGATGTGATATTTCCCAGAAAATGATTACTATGGCCCAGAAACGTTTTGCAGAAGTCGGGACTCCGGTTTCCTTATACCATAAAAGAGCCCAGGAGGTAGCCGCAATGCTCCCGCCTCAGGATGTGATTCTCTTCCATGCGGTGATCGAATGGCTGGCCGACCCCATAGGAACTTTGGAAAAGATTGCCGAAAAAGTTCGGCCTGGCGGACATCTTTCGCTGATGTTTTTCAACCACCACGCGCTCATTTACCGCAACGCGATGCGGGGAAGCTGGCGGCTGAAATATCTGCTCGACTCAGCCTGGCTCGGCAAAGGCAAAAAGCTGACACCGCCCTATCCGCAGCAGCCCGAAGTGCTGGCTGACTGGCTCAAAAATGCGGGCTTTGTCATCCGGGCCCATACAGGTATTCGCGTGTTTCACGATTACCTGCACGATACAGCACGTGCAGAGACCGATATGGAAGCGCTGCATACACTGGAGCGGCGCTATTGCCGGGAGGAAACTTTTCGCAATATGGGCCGCTACGTCCACTACCTTGCACAGAAGCAGGGATCATGTTTCTGATGATGCTTTTTTCTCCCGTTTGCGTTCGGCCTGTTTTCTGAGACGCTTGCGTTCCATGCGGAGACGGATGTTTTTAAACTGCCTGGTCTGGGCTTCATTGAGTGTCACCTGGGAATGCTCAATATCCTCTCCTTCTTCCAGATCAAGAAGATTGGACTTGGCAAAACGGATTTTTTGTGAGGGAAATACACTCCGGTGACCGGAAACAAGAAAAGCAATGACAATTGAGACAGCTGCATAGTGGGCGACATCCATCCCAAACAGTTCCATCGCCATGACGATGGCGGCAATGGGGGCATTGGTGGCACCTGCCAAAACACTGACAAAGCCCAAAGCAGCGAACAATGCCATTTGGCCGCTACTGCCAAACAAGCCGCCAAACAAATGTCCGCTGGTTGCCCCAATGTAAAAGATGGGTGTTACGATGCCCCCGCTTCCCCCGGAGCCGAGTGTAACGGCCGTGTAAAAGATTTTCACAATAAATGTATACCACGGGAGATTGTGATCGGCCGCGGCATGTACCTGCATGGTGTTGCCAATGGTGTCAAGGCCCAGACCAAAATAGTGGTCCCCGACGATATAGGAGAGTCCGACAAGCAGCAACCCGGCTGAAAACGCCTTGTAGTAGGGTCGCATCGGAATGGCTTCGATGGCCTGTTCAGTTTTTTTCAGGGTGGCGATAATCAGCCAGGAAACCAAGCCGAAAAAGATGCCCCCCAACACTACTTTGGTGATGAGAAGGATGTCGATAAAATAGTGCTGAAAATAGCTGATATCATAATACGTATAGTGAACACCGAGGTACTGTGCGGTAAAAAAAGCGGTAAATCCGGCCACAAACGATGGCAGGAGCAAGTCGTACATAATCGCCCCGACAATCAATACTTCGACCCCAAAAATAGCGCCGGCTATGGGGGTACCAAACACCGTTGCGAAGCCGGCGCTGATGCCGCAGATCACCAGCTTTTTGCGATCTTTTTTTGAAAAATGGAACAGATCGGCAATCCAGGAAGCAGTTCCGGCACCAATCTGGGCTCCGGGTCCTTCTTTTCCGGCCGATCCACCACTGGCCAGCGTCACGATGGTTGCCAGAAGTTTGACGGGGATAACCGCCAGATCAATTTTGCCACTTTTTTTATGGACGGCTTCAATCACCTTTTCGGTGCCATGCCCTTTGGCATCGGGGGCAAAAGTGCGCGTCAGCCATACGCTCAACAGCAGACCAAACGGGAGGAAGAAAAAATAGGGAAACGGCACATGTTCTCCCAATCCTTCTGCCCCTTTGAGCAGATTCAGAAACAGGGTAACAATGCCCCCAATAATGATGCCGATTCCACCGGAGAGCATCACCCATTTGGCAACACTGGCAAGGATGGAAGAATGCTCGACGGGATAGCGCATGCTCAAAACTTTCAGACGTTTTTTTGGACCTAAGTATAGCACCCCAACCATAACAAAGATATGACTTAGGGCAAAAAATGGTATAATTGTTTTCATTTTTCCAGAGCAGTCTGCACCACACACATACAAAGGCTTGACGATGACACTTGAGACGATGGATCGGACCTATGTGCTCGAAACGTATGGACGCGACTACACCCATTTTGTGCGTGGCGAGGGGTCACGGCTTTTTACAGAGGATGGGCGGGTATTCAT
>CAZRUT010000098.1:0-5148 GCA_964603215.1 uncultured Nitratifractor sp. | reverse complement strand
GTGGACAATGAAATCGATGGTACCCATGTCCCGTTCCAGCGATTCCCGCAGCGCGGTGATCTCTTCGGGTCTGCTCACATCACACGGATAAAACCGCTCCGCGCATCCCAGCTCTTCGGCCACCGGTGCCAGTTTGGCTCCAAAACGCTCGTTGAGAAATGTGATCGCCATCTCGGCCCCCTGCTCCCGGCATGCGTTGGCAATCCCGTACGCAATCGATCGTTTGTTGGCGATGCCCAGCACGACGCCCTTCTTTCCTTTCATCATCATCGGTATCCTCCTGAAATTTTTTGAGTATTTTATCATGATTTGGATAGAATCTTGCAATACCATCTTCGCAACAAGGCTCTGTCCATGCACCCCATCCGCATCCTCTCCACCGGCGGCACATTCAGCAAATACTACAACCCCCACACCGGTACACTCGCCGTCGATCCCCATGGCACCGCGCTCCGGGAGATCGCTGCGCTGTGGCGCACGGATTGTACCGTCGAGACGCTGATCGGCAAAGACTCCCTCGATATGGATGATGCCGACCGCCAGGCACTGATTGCCGCCATCCGCCGCGCGCCCGAAAAGCACCTCGTCATCATCCATGGCACCGACACCCTCGACCGAAGTGCCCGCGCCATTACGTATTCCCAACTGGGAAAATGCATCGTACTGACCGGCGCCATGGTACCGTACCGCATCGATCCGGTGGAAGCCACAGCCAACTTTGCCGCGGCCATCGGCTACATACAGGGCATGACGGAACCGGGCGTATCAGTCGCCCTCAACGGATGCTTTGGTTCTCCAGACCGCGTCATCAAAGATCGGGAATCAGATCGGTTTGTCTGCGTTTAGATTTTTCGGCCTGCTGGCGACGGAGTTTGTCAAAAAATGCTTTTTGCCTGCCGGCCGTATCCAGCATTTCGGTCGGCTGTTCTGATGCCGCCGGTATGGATGTTTCGGATTTGGGGTAGTTTTGGAAATACCCATTGACAAAGAGCCATTTGTAAATATCGGCGGCAATAGGACCGGCCGTGCTGCCCCCGTGTCCGCCGTGTTCGACAAGTACCGTCACGACAAACTCCGGATGCCGGAATGGAGCATACGTCGTAATCCAGGCATGGGATTTTCGGAAATAAGCCATCTCGTCTTCTTTGACCCGCTTTTTGATCTCCTGGGGGATGGATACCACCTGTGCCGTTCCGGTTTTGCCCGCCAGTGCAAACGGCAGTCCGGTAACTTCCTGCCGGAGGGTTCGGTAGGCCGTGCCGGTGCGCACGTTGCAGACTTCGTACATCCCCTGACGGATTTGGCGCATGTGGCGCGGATGAAAATAAATACGTTTTGAGGGGATGGGGACCGGTTTGCCGTTGATTTTCATGGCCAGCGTGGGGCGCACCAGCCGGCCCGTTGCCAAAAAGTCGGTGTAGCGCGCGACCTCCATCGGCGTAACATTGTCGTACCCCTGTCCAATCGCTGCAATGACCGTCTCCCCTTTGTACCACGGGAGATGGTACCGTTTCATCTTCCATTTCTTGTCCGGAATGATGCCGTTGTATTCCCGAGGAAGGTCCAGTCCGGTTTTGACCCCCAGCCCAATCTCATGCAGGGTTTTTGCTATATGGTCAATGCCGACTTTGAGGCCTTTTTCGTAATAAAATACATCACAGCTCTCCCGAATCGACTTGACCGTATCAACATCCCGGTGTCCCCATTTGGACCAGCAGCGGAATTTGTGCTTGCTTTTGCCGATTTGGATAAATCCCTTGCAAAACTCATGCTCATCGAGGGTATTATTGCCGTCATGTGTCGCGCGCGATGCAGCCAGGGCGATCCCCATTTTGATCACCGATCCGGGGGGATAGACGGCATGGATAAATTTGTTGGTAAACGGATGCCCCAGATTGGCCTGGAGGGCCCGCCAGTTTTTGTGACTGATCCCGGTGACGAAGAGATTGGGATCGTAGCTTGGGTTGCTCACTGCGGCAAGTACGGCCCCCGTCGTGCGCATCACCACCACGACAGCCGGGATACCGCCCAGACGTTTGTAAATATATTTCTGGAGGTTCATGTCCAGATAAATTTGCACATTGCGATTGCTCACCGGTTCTTTGCGCTCCAGGACTTCCAGCGCCTGGTTGCGGGAATTGACCTTGCTCAGCACGAAGCCGCTCTCCCCTTCCAGCAGGGTATTGTAGTAGCGCTCCAGACCACTTTTGCCGGCTCGGCCGACAATGGAGACCACTTTGTCGGCCTTGTTTTCTTTGGCGTTGGAGCGGCCAATGTACCCGACGATGTGGGCCGCATAATATCCCTGCGGATAGTACCGCTTGGTCTCTGCGGCTATGTGAATGCGCGGGTCTTCGGCCAGATTGGCATAAGCCCGAATCATTTCATTGTACGAAATGAAATCGATCACGCGGATGTATTTGTGGTTGTAGGGGGAACTGTGCTTGAGATACACCGTGCGCATCAGGGTGGTGTTGATATCCGGGAAATATGCGCGGATGGTATCGATGACCCGATCGAGTGCTCCCTTTTTGCGCTGCAGGTGGGGCGCGATAGAGAGCGAAAAGCCCATTTTGTTGATCGCGAGAAAATCTCCTTTGCTGTCGAGAATCTCTCCACGCACCGGTTTGAGATAGGTTTTGCGTTCGACATTCTCCTTGGCGAGGCGTTCATAATAGAAGTTTGATTTGATGCTGATTTGATAAATCCGATAAATCAGCATGCCCCACACGGCGGCAAAGAGCAGGATAATGATTTTGTACCGCATCAGAACACCGCCAAAACAATATCCGCCACCAACGAATACCACAGCAGTTTGCCGATCATGATGCTGGTCGTATCCATCACAAGATCATACAGCATCAAAGCACCCAAATAATACAGATCGATCATCACGGTGCTTACAACCGCTACGCACACCGGGCATTGCTTGAAGACCATCACCCGCTCATACAGCGTCACATAATAAACCGATGCTGCAAAAAGGCCCATCAGAAGCGGCAGCGAGAGGTTGATTTCCAGATTCGTCAGATACACGAGGGGAAACAGAAGATATGCAAGCCCTGCTCCGTCAATCCCGCGCACAAACATCCATCCGGAAAAGCCGATCATCAGGGGCAGAAAAACATAGATCGAAATCAGCATCGGATAGAGCACAACAAACAAAACCAAAAAAACCCACACCAATGTCCGGGCGAGAAACCGTTGATTGCCCACCGCTTACCCTTTGGGATGAATGGCATAGACCAGTGCCACTTCGTTGCAGACAGGAAAATGAACACACCCGATGCAGTCGGTCCAGATCTTCTGCTCCGGGATACTCTCTTTGTCGATCTCGACGAAATCCATCCGGCGAAAAAAATCGGGGACATACGTCAGCGCCAACACTTCAGCCACCCCCAGCGATGCTGCCTCGTCCAGCGCAAACGCCACCATCTGCTGCCCGATCGCCTGACCCCGAAAATCGGGTGCAACAATCAGACTGCGCACCTCAGCCATACGGGGAGAATGAATATGCAGGGCCGTATAGCCGACGAGGTACCCCGACTGTTTGGCCAAAACATAGCTGCGGATGTTGGTGGCGATCTCGTCATCGCTCCGGGCCAGGATCACCCCGCTGGCCACTTCCTCGGAAACCAGCTGCTGCATGGCCGGGATATCTGCAAGGGTGGCTTTGGTCAGTTCGGTCATGCTGCACCGCCGATCGGGCCGAAAATGGTCTCGAAAATCTCCCGATGGACCCGCTCGGCGCCGCTCTTTTTCAGATTCGACAGTGTAATGGCATCGGGAAAAGCCCGCTTGAGTGCATTGCGCTCTTTTTGGTTGAGCTTGTCGCTTTTGGTAAACACTGTCAGGTAGCGCTGGTCAGGCCGGATGAAGCCGTCAATGTATTCGGCCACATCTGCATCGATTTGGGTATGGGGGTGGCGGGCATCACGCAGATGGATGAACAGACGGATTGCTACACGCTCTTCGATGTATGCCACAAGATTTTTCTGCCAGATCTGTTTCAGGCTTTTGGAGACTTTGGCGTAGCCAAATCCCGGCAGATCGACATAGCGTATCCTGTAGGGTTCGTCGCCCAGATGGTACCGGACATCGAAGAAATTGATCAGCTGGGTTTTGCCCGGGGTGGCGGAGCTTTTGGCCAAATGCCTGCGCTGCGTCAGGGTATTGATGGTGGAACTTTTGCCGACATTGGAACGCCCGAGAAAGACCACTTCGCTCATGCTCTCGTCAAGCGCATCGGCAATGCTTTGGGCGGACGTAACAAATGCGGCATGCACCACACGGGGCTGAAGCGACACGGCGGGACCTTTTTTGAATGGGATTATAGCGAAAAAATGTTTTCGACTCCGTTGCGACGCCACACAGGCCTTTATGCGGTGGTTGCACGCAGATAATATGCGATCTCCGGGGGGCCGAGAACTTTGATGGTATTGGTGGAGCCCGGAACACCTGCGGGGTAGCCGATGGTGGTGATATAGAGCCCGTTGCGGTCGAGGAGACCGGTCTTGTCCAGTACGGCCAGCATCGAGCCGATCATATCCGACGGCGCCTGGACCGGGATTTTGGCCACGGGCGATACGCCCCACAAAAGCGCGAGCTGATTGAGGCGTCTGCGCTTGTGGGCAAAGGCCCAAATAGGGGTGTTGGGGCGAAAATGGGAGAGTTTGGCCGTACTGCGCCCCGAACTGGTCAGCGAAAGGATAGCCGTAGCGCCCATTTTGTCGGCAATACTGACGACGGAACGCTCGATGATACTGTCCGCATCGTATGCACGCCAAACCTCCTTGCGCCGAAAAGGATACACTGATTCTGCTTCGCGGATGATCCCTGCCATGGTCGCCACGACATTGACCGGATCTTCCCCGACGGCACTCTCTTCGGAGAGCATCACCACATCGGTTCCGTCCAGCACGGCATTGGCCACGTCCGAAACTTCCGCCCGCGTCGGCGTACGGCTGTGGGTCATGCTCAGCAGCATTTGCGTGGCAGTGATGATGGGCTTGGCATGTTCGTTGGCTTTGCGGATAAGCATTTTCTGGAGCACGGGCACTTCAGCATAGGGGACCTCGATTCCCAAATCACCCCGCGCCACCATGAGTCCGTCTGAGTAGCGCAAGATGGCATCAATATGGGTAATGG
>CAZRUT010000097.1:0-5180 GCA_964603215.1 uncultured Nitratifractor sp. | reverse complement strand
TCAAACAGCAGGTTTTGATCGACGTCCGTATTTTGACAGTGACTTTTGATAACAGCCATACAACCGGAATAGACTGGTCACAATTGTACGGCTTGCAAAATTTTGTGATCGATGCAGTCGGGATGACGGAACACAATGTCAACAAAATTAATGAAGACGAAAAAGGATTGCACATCAAAGAGTGGACCGAAGGCCGCGAACAGAACAAGGTCAACGTAGCCCAAATTCGTCAGCATGCCACCATCAAAGACGTCATCCGCTTCCTGAAAACCAACGGGGATGTCCGTTCGGTCTCCAGCCCGCGCGTCATGACGCTGAGCAATCAGCCGGCATTGATCAGTGTGGGCAAAGAGCTCTTCTACAAACTGAAATCCAGCAGCCAATCTTCCCAGGGCGGTTCAACCAGTACGTCCGAAGGGGAAAAGATCGATTCGGTGTTTGCAGGGATTTTGCTGGATATCACCCCCGAAGTGGATGCACGGGGCATGATCACACTCAAGATCAATCCCTCGATCACGGAAACACTCTCGCCGATCACCAACGACGGATCCCGCTCGATGCCGCCGGACCTTGTCCGCCGGCAAATTGCCTCGGTCATCAAAGTCAAAGACGGCAATCATGCGATTCTGGGCGGTTTGATTTCGACCAAGACAGGAAAAAAGGTCAGCAAAGTCCCTCTCCTGGGCGATATTCCTTTGCTTGAATACGCATTCAAACGTGAAGAGAAAATTGAAAAAACCGAAGAACTGGTGATCATCATCACACCGCACATTATCAGCGGGAAGCAAAACATCTCTTTGAAAGATTTGGGATACACACGGCTGAAATAATGAGCCAATATGCAAAACCAAAAAACATCTTTGTCGATGAAATCAATGTCGATACGTATATCGAAATTGACAGTGCGCAGCGGGCATACGACCAGCTGCGACACAGTATCGACAAAACACTCAAAATGGTATTGCTTTTTGGACGTCCCGGTACCGGAAAGAGCCTCTTGCTTCATCGTATCTATCGTGATCTGAAGGAGCAATACGAGCTCTATCTTTTTGAAACCCCCTCTTTGTCCGGTAAAGAGTTTTTTCAAAAGCTTTTTCGTGTCTTGACACATCAGGATCTACCCCCCGGTGTGCACGTCAGCTTTGAGACATTCATTGAATATCTCAAGCGCATCAAAGGGACACGTTCGATCATCGTTTTAGTCGATGAGGCGCAAATGTACCCCAAGGAGGTGCTTGAACAGATTCGGCTCTTGTCTGATACCGGTGCCATCAAGTTTATCATCTCGCTTCACAAAACCGAAGATGAAGATGTGGTTGCCAAAGAACATTTTCAGTCGCGCATTTGGGAAGTTATTGAATTGAAAAATGCAACCAAAGACGAACTCAAAACCTACATCCACAAAAAACTTCTCCAGGAGAGCGAATTTGAGATCGCCAACCAAATACGCGATCAACATATTCGATTTATATACCGTTGCACGCACGGCAACTACCGGGAGACCAATAAAATGCTGTATACGGTATATGAACTGTATGAGTATTACGACCGCAACGATCCTTCATCGATTGACCACCGGTCATTGTCAAAAAAAATACTGGAAATGACCGCCATAAAATTGGGATATATTCATGTATGATGTAAAACGGTTGGAGGCGGAGTGGAGGCGCTATAAACAGAAACAATTTCTGATGGTGGGTGCAGGCGCTGCGGTTTTCCTAATCATGATGATCATTGTTTATGTTTTTTGGCCGGCTCCTTCCGCATCACACGAGGTTGACCATCCCCAGACCAAAGCCCCTGTGTCGTCAAAACAGCCGCCAAACACTGCTGTGCAGGCATCTGAAAAACCTTTATCGGTTGATGGGCCATCCGCAAACACCTTCTCGCCGAAAAAAACAGGATGGCGTATGGATTTTTCTGATGCAGCAGGTGTTCAGGAAGTTTCGGAATCGGATTCAGGCACCAAGCATGTAGACATCCGTGTCAGCACCCGAAAGACGCATGATACCGCCGAGGAGATTGCCCGGCGTTTCCAGTTTAACAAAAACAAAGATGACGCCCTGTTTCTTGCGCGGTATTACTACGATAAAAAGCAATACAAAATTGCACTCAAGTGGGCGCTAGAAACCAATAAACTCGACAGTGATATCGAGGAAAGTTGGCTCATTTTCGGCCGCGCAAAAGCCAAGCTCGGCATGCGAACCGAAGCCATCCGTGTGCTGCAGGCCTATACGGATCGCACCGGATCAGTCCAGGCCAAAAAACTGCTCGATGTTATTCGGCGGGGAGTTGCTTTTTAAATGGATACGGCGATCACGGAAAGGAGATAGGTCATGGGACAGCAAATCATACGGGCGCTATTGGACGATGGCATTATTACCAAAGAAAATATCAGCGTTTTGATCCGAGCCAGACCCCCCAGAAAAATTACATTGGAAAATTTGATTCGCGAAAATGTATTGACGGCCGATGCCCTCCATAAATTCTTTATTCACAAATTGCAGCACGGGGCCCTTTCAATTGGCGAGATTGAAAACATCGAAGGGATCGATATCGAACCGCTTTTTAAAAAGCTGGCCGAAGAGCTCCATGTAGGCTATGTGGATCTGGATGATACAGAGATTGATATGGCCTTGTTTGGCAAGGTCTCCTATCAGCAGTTGTTGCGCTACAATGTGCTCCCGTTCGATGAGACGGATTTGGGGATCAAGGTTGTCTTTTCCGATCCACTGGATATGGGGGCGCAGGATGCGATCCAGCGCCTTTTTCCCCATAAGCCCATTCAGATTTTTCTCTCACGTCCTTCCAAGATCAAACTGCATTTGCAGCGTCTGGAGGTGACACAAAGCGTCAAGGGATTGATCGACGAAATTCGAACCGATCTACGCGAAGGAGGCATCGGCAAAGAGACTGATGAATCACCTGCCGTACTCAAATTGATCGATCTGATTTTACGCAATGCCATCATCACCCGTGCAAGTGATATTCACATTGAAGCGACCGAAAAAAACTGTATTGTCCGCGATCGTGTTGATGGCATGCTGGTTCAGAGCTTTATCTTTGATAAAGATATCTTCAGTCCGCTCTCTTCGCGGATGAAACTGCTGTCCAATCTCGATATCGCCGAAAAACGCAAACCACAGGATGGACGTTTTTCCCATATCGTGTCCGGGAGAGAGTTTGATTTCAGGGTTTCGACCCTTCCGACCCTTTTTGGTGAATCGATTGTACTGAGAATTTTGGACAAAACCAAAGTGATGATACGTCTGGAAGATGCAGGAATGAGCTCGTTTTGCTATAACCGTTTCAACGAAGCAATCAAAGCGCCTTACGGCATTGTGCTGGTCACCGGACCGACCGGATCCGGTAAGACCACCACCCTTTACGGTGCACTCAACGCTATTCGTGATGTGCGCGATAAAATTATCACGGTTGAAGATCCCGTTGAATATCAGATGGGGGGCATCCAACAAGTCAATGTCAACAGCAAAGCCGGCCTCTCCTTTGCCAACGCACTCCGTTCGATCCTCCGGCAGGATCCTGACAAGATCATGATCGGTGAGATACGCGACACAGAAACGCTGCGCATTGCTATTCAGGCAGCCCTGACGGGTCACTTGGTCCTTTCGACACTCCACACCAACGATGCCATCAGTGCGGTCACCCGTATTCTGGATATGGGTATTGAGAGTTATTTGGTGAGCGGAGCGCTCGTGGCAATTCAGGCGCAGCGCCTTGTGCGAAAAATTTGCCCCCACTGTAAAGTTCCCGTCAATATTTCCTCGAAAGTGATGGAAGAAATATCCGAGTATACTACGGAAGGTGCGACCTATTACAAAGGTGAAGGCTGCAAAGAGTGCCAGCATACCGGCTATGCGGGCAGGGAGATGATCTCCGAAGTGCTCCCGATCAGTGAAACAACAGCCCATTTGATTGCTTCGGGTGCCTCCAAAGAGGAGCTGACACGTCAAGCGTATAAGGAAGGATTTATATCCATGCTCCAGGATGGCATCAAAAAAGCAGAAGAGGGCAAAACAACCATCGATGAAATCTTCAGAGTGGCAAGGCTGTAACCATGCACTTTAAAGTCACCTTGGTACAGAAAGGGAAACGTTTTACCTCCATTCATGAAGCCGACAACAAGCGGATTGCATCGTCAATGGCCAAAAAAAAGTACCCCGGTGCCGTGGTGGTTAAGACAGTTGAAACAGCACCGAGTTTTGGCACCGTTTTAGAGAACATGGCATCTGAGGTACGCAAACGTTCCAAAGGATCCATCAATCTCGATCAAAAGATTTCTTCGATTCGCCAAATAGCTGTCATGGTCGATGCCGGCATTCCGGTGCATGATACGCTGAATGATGTGGCACTCAACAGCCAGAGCAAACGCCTGAAAGAAATCTATGCCAATATCAGCAATGATATTAATGCCGGAAAGAGCATGTCCGAAGGAATGGAGCCCTATGCAGAGGAGTTTGGGCGTGTTGCGGTCGCCATGACAAAATTGGGCGAAAGCACGGGGAATATTGCCGGCGCGTACAACAAACTGGCCGATATTTTGGAAAATATACGGGAAAACACAGCCAAATTCAAAAAAGCAATTCGCACACCGCTGATTACCTTGACGGCCATGGCAATCGCCTTTACGGTATTGATTATGGTGGTTGTCCCGAAGTTTCGAAAGATTTTTGAAGAATTGCATACCGAACTTCCTGTCCCTACGAAGATCCTTTTGGCACTGGAATATGCTTTTACCAACTACGGGCTTTTGATTTTGGTGGGTCTGATTGTAGGCATATATCTCTTTGTTTATGCCTACAAACACAACAAAGACTTTCAGTACCGCGTCGACACAATACTGATCCACCCAAAATTTTATCTCATTAATAAAGTAATTTTTCTTTCGACGATGCATAAATATACGTTGATATTCGGCGAACTTGTTCGCTCGGGCATTCCGGTTTCGGATGCACTCACGACGGCTGTCGGCATGGTAGACAACCTTTATATCAAAGAAAAACTCCTGACGGTCAACGCCAACATCGGCAGAGGAATGAGTCTGGCCGATTCTTTTGAACAAACAGGCCTGTTTGAAAACATGCTTCTGCAAATGATCCGAGCCGGAGAGGCTGGGGGGCAGCTGGACAAAATGTTGAGTAAAGTGACCGACTATTACG
>CAZRUT010000096.1:0-5257 GCA_964603215.1 uncultured Nitratifractor sp. | reverse complement strand
GGGTCTTTGAGAGGGAAATAGCGGGCAATGAGGGCAGCTTGCGCTTGCATCATCCCCACAAGCAATGCCAAAAAGGCGAACACAACGCCCATGCCCAGAACCATAAATTTCAGCCCTTCTGTCACCAGATTCAGTTCCATAACCTATCCTTGCATCGCATCGGGTTTTGATGGCTCAATTGTAGAATAGTTTTTTCTTGGGCGTGCTTAAATATGCATCTTTATCGGCGTCTTTTCCGTTTTTTTGTGTTACTGTTGTGTTGCGCGGTCTGATGATGACGCATTAGATCGTCCACACTGCGCTGATCATAGCCGATCTGACTGCCCAGACCCACCTGTACCTGCTCGACGAGATACGAAAGGGCTTTTTTGATGAATGTAGCCTGATCAAGATGGGCCAATGCTGCCAGGATGCGATCGATCTCCGGATGAATAGCCGTCTCGTCCAGCGCCTGAAGAACAAACTCGATCGTCGCATCATTCACGCCTCCTTCACCGCTGATCGTCTCCAGCCGCATATCGGCACCGACCTCTTTTTGGATCCGCATAAGTTCACGAAATTCTTCGGTACTTACCAGTGTGATGGCCTGCCCGGCTCTGCCGGCGCGGCCGGTGCGGCCGATACGGTGGACATAACTCTGCGGGTCAAACGGGATGTGGTAGTTGAACACATGCGTAACGTCTTTGACATCCAGGCCCCGGGCGGCGACATCGGTCGCAACCAAAATCCGGGTCTGGGCCCGGCGATAGGACTTGACCACGGCATCGCGATCCATCTGCTCCATATCGCCGTGCAGCCCCGCCGCGCTGAATCCCCGATCCTGCAGCAGCTTGGCCACCCGATCGACCTCCCGCTTCATCCGACAGAAAATAAGGCTTTTGTTGTAATCCTCTGTTTGGAGCAGCGTCACAATCGCTTCGTCGCGCTGCACCTCGTTGATGACGTAATACCGCTGATCGATGATGTTATTGGTCGTCGCCTCTTCGCCCACAACCGAGATAAACTCCGGTTCGTAGAGGATCTGATCGGCCAGCTGTTTGATCGGCTCAGGCATCGTCGCCGAAAAGAGAAGCGTTTGGCGATTCTGGGGGATGTACTCAAAAATTTCCTTGATATCATCCAGAAATCCCATATCCAGCATTTCGTCGGCCTCGTCCAGAACCACCACTTCGGGAATCAGGACATCAATCTTCCCTTTTTGATACAAATCTTTGAGGCGCCCCGGTGTGGCAACAATCACCTGTGTGCCTTTGTGGATCAGGGCAATCTGCCGCCCGTATCCTACTCCGCCGTACACCGTCAGGGTACGGATACCGGCAAAACGCCCCAAATGATAGAGTTCGTCACTCACCTGGGTGGCCAGTTCACGGGTCGGAACAATCACCAGTGCCCGCTCGATCTCTTTTTGGGCCAGCATGTCCAAAATCGGCAGACCGAATGCGGCTGTTTTCCCGGTTCCGGTATGGGCCTGCCCTACCAGATCCCGCCCCTCAATAATGAGCGGAATCACCTCTTTTTGGATTGGGCTGGGCTCTTTGAAACCAGCGATCCGTACCCCCTTGACAATATCAGGGTGGAAGTTGAATGCATTAAAATTCATTCATGTACCTTTTGATGGTATGTCTGCCCGAACGCCATGCCTCATGCAAGCCAGAGCAGCAGCGCCCCGAACGCAATCCGATAGATGCCAAACGGGACAAATGTAAAACGCGATAAAAACGCAATGAAGAGCTTGATGGTCAGCCACGCGACGACAAATGCCACCGCAAAACCAATCGCAAAAGCTCCCCAGTTGGCATGGACAAACGCATGGTAGTGCTTGAGAAGATCGTATCCGCTTACGGCGGCCATCACCGGAATCGCCAGCAAAAACGAAAACTCTGCTGCCACGGTACGATCCAGTCCGGACAATAAGCCGCCGATGATCGTCGCCCCGGCGCGTGAAGTCCCCGGAATCAGCGAAGCGACTTGCGCCACCCCGATCCAAATCGCCTGCTTCCAAGTGACCGATTCGAGGGTAACGGTATGGGCCCGTTCTTCACGATAAAAGTGCTCCACGACCAAAAAAATGATCCCGCCGATGATAAACATCCACGCCACCACCGGCACACTGAAAAGTGCTTTGATTTGGTGGCGCAGCACAAAGCCGACCGCCCCCAGCGGCAAAAACGCTACCAGAAGTTTCTGCCACAATACAACCCGCTTGATGCTGAACGTCTCCCGGTACACCAGCACGACCGCCAGAATCGCCGCGAACTGGATGATGACCTCGTACGCTTTGATCAGGTCGCTTTCCGGAATTCCGAGAAACTGCGATGCGACAATCATATGTCCGGTCGATGAAATGGGGAGAAATTCGGTAAATCCTTCAATGATCCCAATAATCACAGCTTGTAATATGTCCATGCTTTTCCTTTGTATGTTTGCATCAGAGCGATCAAATCATTCGGGCAAAATAGCCTTCTTCTTTGGCCATCAAGTCTTCCGGGCGACCTGCATCGACCAAAACACCCGCTTCGAGCACATAAATATACTCAGCCTGTTCGATGGTACTCAGCCGGTGGGCAATCGTCAAGACGGTTTTCGGAGCCAAATAGGCATGCAGATCGGCAAAAAGCTGTGCCTCGGTATGTACATCCAGTGCCGACGTCGATTCGTCGAAGATCACTACGTCCGGGTCGAGCAGAATCATACGTGCAATCGCTACCCGCTGCCGCTGACCGCCGCTCAGCTTGACGCCGTCTTTTCCGACGGACGTTTCAAGCCCCTCGGGGAGCTGCGCAATCACGGCATCCAATTGCGCAATCGCAATCGCCCGTGCAACAACCTCGTCACTGTAGGAATCCCCCAGCGTGAGATTGAATCGCATTGTATCATGAAAGAGCTTCGGATGTTGCAAAATCATGTGGACGCCACGACGCACCGTCTCCGGAGCGATCTGCGTATGGGGGACGCCGCCGTAAAAAATCGCTCCGTCTGTCGGCGGATAAAAACCGGCCAGGGTATTGGCCAGCGTGGTTTTTCCGCTGCCGCTTGCGCCGACGATGGCCACTTTTTGGCCGGGCGCAATCTCGAGAGAAATATCCCGCAATACTGCCGGAGCATTCCCATAGGCAAAGCCGAGATCCCGCACACGGATTCCAATGGGAGCATTGCGGGCAAACGGATCGGCACCATGGAGCAGTTCCGGTTCGGTGCGCATGGCAAAGATGGCATTGATCCGCCGGCAGGCTCCCCGGGCATTGGCCAGTGCATACTGAAACCCGATCACATCCTGTGTGGGGGTCATCATGATCCACAAATAACCAAAAATCGCCAGCATCAGCCCCACACTCAAATCGCTGTATGCTACCACCCAGATGCTCACGGTGCGAAAAATTTCATATCCGCCCAAAAAAACCAGAAACGACACCCGGATTGCCCGGTCCGACCGATACCCGAATGCAATCGAACGCTCCTTGAGCTGCGCAGCCTCGGCAGCAATCCGGTCAAAAAAATAGTGTTCTTTGTTGGCGGCACGGACTTGATGAAACAGTTCCAGCGTTTCATTGAGGGTTGACTGAAACATTTCGATCGCCTGATTTTCCTGGCGCTTGAGCCGGCCGACTCTGCGGGCCAGTTTGGCTGTGAACAGGACGACGATCGGATTGGTCAGGAGGATAAACAGCGCCAGTTTCCAATGGATCATCAGGAGCACGACCGCCGTGAACAGCAGCGTCAGGACTGAGATGACAAATTTGCTGACCGTCGTCCCGATGAACAGATCGACCGTCTCGGCATCGGTGACCAGCTTGGCAGTCACGGCACCAGGGGCAATCGTCTCATATTCCGCCAGTGAGACCCGCTTGAGATGCGCCAGTGCGGCGGTGCGGAGCCGGTAGGTGATCGATTTGGAAACCCCCAGAAAGGTGCGCACCTGTATCACATTAAGCACGACACCGATCCCACGCATCACCAATGTCAACAGCAGAAAAAAAACCAAATACCCCGTGAGGCTCATCGGCATGATGTGCGCCGCCACCCACCCGGTCATCCGGCTGCTTTTGTGGAGCAACAGTTCATCCACCAGCACCGGGATAAACAGTGGAATCGTTACCGTCATCAGCGTTGCAACGACGGCAATCGCATTCCCTGCAATCAACGCCTTTTGATACCCGAGTGCCTGGCGAATGAGCCCGGGGATGGTACAGGAATAGGACATAAATGCATCCTTTCATGGCCAAGTTTTGTCCACCCTTTTGCCCTGACATCTTTCAGACAATACAGCGGTGCATGTGGCGAAGTATACCATGTTTGACTTCGGTGAACACGTTGACGCATAACACCCAGCATGATGCCAATCACCCGGCCCATCTTCCCGTGACCCGTCGTTTGCAAGAAGCAATCATGGTCCCGCAGCTGCAAACATATCGCACGATGTTCTCTCGCCCCCAAGCTGGAGTTTGAAACAGCAAAAGACAAAAGCCGCGATGGGGCTTATGTGTGCGCTCCTGTATCGGACCGGGGCAGGAGCAGGATGGCCACCATCAGCACGACCATTAACCCCGCCATGGAAACCCCCAGGGCCGCCTGTGCGCCAATATGCTTCCAAATCAACCCTATGACGGATGCCCCCAAAGCGCTGCTGAGTGCGACGCCGGCGTAGAAGATGCCATATACGCTCCCTTTGTTTGTGGCATGGGTGGAGATATAGGCACGGATGGCGTTGAGGCTGGCGACAGTAAAAAGCCCCAACAAAACAAAACTGAGTATCACATAGTGAGCATAGAGCACAGCCATCGACACGATCCCCAATCCAAACGAAAACAACAGGACTCTGGAAGCGCCCATCCGGTCAATACGGACACCAAACGCATAGCTGAACAGTGTCTGCATCAGGTTCATCACGATGACCAATAGCGGGATATAGGCGATGCTGATGCCGGATTCTTTGGCCCGAATGATATAATATGCATCACTGAACATAAAGAATACAAATCCAAAATACAAAATCAGCACCGGCAACAGTGCATAATCCTTGCTCAAATCGATCCTGCTATCGGTTGATTTGCCTGTGTAGGGTGCATCCTGAACAAAGAATACGACAGTAACAACAGCCAAAATACCCGGCAGCAGCGTCCATGCAAATATATATTCAAATACCCCGCTACTCTGCCCAAAATAATAGAGCACGCCAAAGGCGATCATGCTGCCTGTCAACTCGCCGGCGATATCCATACTTTTGTGAAATCCAAATGTTTTGCCGCTTTTGCCCTTT
>CAZRUT010000095.1:0-5283 GCA_964603215.1 uncultured Nitratifractor sp. | reverse complement strand
TTGTTCTGGCCAAATACGTGCGGATTCTGACACCGGATTTTGTATCGGCCTATCCCCAAAAGATTCTCAATATCCACCACTCATTCCTCCCGGCGTTTGTCGGTGCCAATCCCTACAAACAGGCCCACGATCGGGGCGTCAAGATCATCGGTGCCACCGCCCATTTTGTGACCGATGACCTCGATGAGGGGCCCATCATTGCCCAGGAAGTGATCCCGGTCAATCATCGGTTCGACTGGCGGCAGATGCAGCGGGCCGGCCGGGATGTCGAGAAGATTGTTCTTTCACGGGCGCTGGCATTGATTCTGCACGACCGCGTGTTTGTCAACGGCAACAAAACAATCGTGTTTTGATGCGGATGAACTGAAGGATGCAGCATGTTTAATCTGGTCCTTGTCACACCGGATATTCCCCAAAATACCGGCACAATCGGTCGGCTCTGTGTCAATCTGGGCGCGACACTCCATTTGGTCAAGCCGTTGGGATTCGATATCGACGACAAGGCGGTCAAGCGGGCCGGACTGGATTATTGGCCGCAGTTGGATTTGGTAGTATGGGAATGCATTGATGACTTTTTGGCCGTCCACCCAATCGACAGCCGCACCCATATGGCCACCACAAAGAGTGACCGACTCTACTGGGACGCTACGTTTGAACGGGGTGACTATATCCTGTTTGGTTCGGAGACACGGGGCCTGAATGAGCGGATGCTCCTGCGCCACCCGGAACGGTGTATGACCATACCCATGGGCCCCGGAGGCCGCAGCCTCAACCTCGGCATGAGTACAGCCATTGTCCTGTACGAGGCCCTGCGACAAAATTACGAGGGGTTCAACAAAATTACCATCCCCAATACGGAGGCAACATGAGCATCGGCGATATGGCATATGTGGCAGCAATCATCCTCTTTTCATGGATGACCTTCGCCATCATCCGAGGCAACTTCCAACGCAAATTTAACGAAGACGGTGAACGGATTGATCTGGTGGAAAAAGAGGATGAAGGATTATAATCACCCACCATCAGGGTATTCGGCGGTCGTTTTTCATAGCAGGCCCTCAAGGTACAGTTTGTAGCATTTTTCGTGAAAAATTCCTCCCTTAGCTTAGGGAATGGAAACTGATCTCTCCATCGGCTTTTTCGGCCTTGGCGCGGTGGTACATGTTGAGCAGGCGGAAGATAATTTCCTGAATGGGGTGGCGGGTGTTTTGGACGTCGACCTCGCTGCAATAAATGTTTTTGCCCCCCCTTTCCCGGATTGTTTTGACCAGGCGCTTGATGAAATAGTAGCCTCCGTCCACTCCGGTCCCCTGGCACAGCAGTGCGTAGAGGTGTTGATCGCGGTCGATTTCGAAGAGGAGATCGGTGGATCGCTTTTGATGACGGATGTGTGCCATGAGGTCAATGTTGTCTGCCGAAATGAGCGCAGTGACAAAGGCTTTTCCTTTTCCGTTTTCCATCAGGTAATAGAGGATCCCGATCCCCTGTTCCAGTTTGTCGAGCAAGGCGATCACTTGCTTGAGCGCGGCCTCTTTGATCCCTTCACGTACAAATTTTTTTCGTTTTTCTTCCATGACCATCCTTGATCCCAATATCGGCTATTGTGATGCTATTGTAGCATAAGCCCGGGTTGGGTGCCATTAATGCCCTTCGTTCCGGGCCAGTTTTTCGATCAGGCGTGTCATCATGCGCACGCCGGCACCACTGGCACCGTGTGGATTTTCACCCCAGGCCGACTCGACAAATGCCGGACCGGCGATGTCGATATGGGCCCAGCGGTCACGGTGATGTGCGTCGATAAACTCTCCAAGAAACAGGCCTGCCGTGATGGCGCCGCCGTACCGGGTGTTGGCGATATTGCAAACATCGGCTATTTTGCTGTCGATGGCACGGCGGAGGTGGCGGTTGAAATCGAGCCGCGTTGCCTGCTCACCGCTGAGGATATTGGCGGCATAAAGGGCTGCTTCGACGGGTTTTTTGTGGAAGCCCATTACCCCGGAAGTGTATTGCCCCACCCCAACCACGCAGGCACCGGTGAGGGTTGCCAGATCATACAGATAGTCGGCCTGCACCCGCTCCTGTGCATAGCAGAGTACATCGGCCAGCACCAGGCGCCCTTCGGCATCGGTGTTGCGCACTTCGATGCTCTTGCCATTTTTGGCACGGAGAATGTCATCGGGTTTGTAGGCATCGCCGCCGATCATGTTTTCTACAGCACCAATAAATCCGTGGACTTCGATGGGAAGGTTCATTTCGCTGACGGCTTTGAGGATCCCCAGTACGGCTGCTCCGCCGCTTTTGTCTGATTTCATCGTGACCATAAAATCGGCCGGTTTGAGGCTCAGTCCCCCGCTGTCGTAGGTGAGTCCTTTGCCCACGAGGGAAACGACGGCTTTGGGGTGTTTGGGTTTGTGGGCCAGATGAATGAGACGTGGGGCATGCCGGCTGGCCCGTGCCACAGCGAGGAGGGCGCCCAGCCCTTCACGCTGGAGTGCTTTGGGTTTGAGGATGTGGATTTCAAGCCCGTTGGTGCGTGCCAGCTTTTGGGCAGTTCTTGCCATCACGGCGGGGTAAAAATCATCCGGGGCCGTGTTGACAATATCGCGGGTGAAATGGGTTGCTTTGGTTGAGACGACCCCTTTGGTGATGGCCCGCCGGGCGCTGGCCGGATCGAGTGTGTAGCCGTTGTATTCCTCGGAAGAAAGAAAGAGTTTTTTGAGTGTGTCGGTGCTTTTTTTGCTTTGGTAGCGGGCAAAGACATAATTGCCCAGTACGGCCCCTTCGATCAGCGCACGGAGGGTGGCGGTGCACTGGGGATGGGACATGTAGGCGGGGATTTTGGCACTGGCGTACGGCTTGCCGATCAATGCCCGCACGGCAACGGCAACGGCCGGCCGGATGTCGGTGCTTTGGAGCGAAGCTGCCCCGGCGATGATGACTCCGGCTTCGGGGAGATGGCAGACGCTATCCTGTTCGCCGGAAAATCCGGATTTTTTGAGGAGTTTTCTGTAGGGCTTGATCAGCGGGTGTTTGAAATCCTGAGCAATCACCAGCAGGATGGTGATGTCGGCATCGATGGCATCGAGCGGATGGGGGGTGTATTGGATTTTCATCGGAGAACCTTGAAGTGATTTGGTCGCATTATAGCCAAAAAATGCTGATCGCTTATGCGCAGACTTGGCCGTGACGGCCGGCTGTGCAGTCGTGCTCTTTCAGGAAAACATGTCGCCGAGGAGCTCTTTGGCCTGGATCATGTCTTTGTCGCCGCGCCCGGAGAGGTTGACAAGAATCCGTTTACCGATTCGGTCTTTTGGGGACATTTTTTTCAGATAGGCAATAGCATGGGCGCTTTCAAATGCAGGAATGATCCCTTCACGCTGGGAGAGCCAGACAAACGCATCGAGGGCTTCGGTATCGGTGATGTGGTCGTATGCAACAATCTGTTTGTCTTTCAGGAAAGCATGTTCGGGTCCGATGCCGGGGTAGTCGAGTCCGGCGCTGATGGAATGGGCTTCGAGAATTTGCCCGTCGTCATCCTGGAGCAGGTAGCTCATCTGACCGTGCAGTACGCCCGGGGCCCCTTTGGCGAGGCTGGCACCATGGCGGGAATCCAGCCCCAGACCGCCTGCTTCGATTCCGACGCATGCGACGGTATCGTCCTGGAGGAAATGGTTGAAGATACCGATGGCATTGCTTCCGCCGCCGATGCAGGCGATGACGGTGTCGGGGAGGGCATCTTCGGCTTCAAGAAATTGTGCGCGGGCTTCCCAGCCGATGATGCTCTGGATATCGCGGATCATCATGGGATAGGGGTGGGGACCGGCGACGGTGCCGATGACGTAGAAGGTGTCCCGCGCATGGGTGACCCAGTGGCGGATGGCATCGTTCATGGCGTCTTTGAGGGTTTGGGAGCCCGATGTGACGGCGTGAACTTTGGCACCGAGGAGTTGCATGCGGAAGACATTGAGCGATTGACGCTGGACGTCTTTGGCCCCCATGAAGATTTCGCATTCCATCCCGAACAGTGCTGCCACTGTGGCTGTGGCGACTCCATGTTGTCCTGCACCAGTTTCGGCGATGATTTTCTTTTTGCCGAGGCGTTTGGCAAGGATAGCCTGGGCGACGGTATGGTTGATTTTGTGGGCACCTGTGTGGTTGAGGTCTTCACGTTTGAGGTAAATGCGGGCGCCGAGTTCTTCGGAAAGGTTTTCGGCAAAATAGAGGCTGCTGGGACGCCCGACATAGTGGCGGTAATAGTAGTCGATTTCACCCCAAAAATCGGGATCGAACCGTACCGCTTCATAGTCGGCATTGAGCTGTTCAAGAGCCGGCATGAGGGTTTCGGGGACGTAGCGCCCCCCGTAGCGACCGAAATGCCCCGCATCGTTGGGATCGTATGGGGAGGGTTGTGGGATGTAATACATCGGGTGTTCCGTTGTGTGGTTCATGATCAAGACCTCATGCGTTTTGACGCGATTATAGCTTATCCGCCGTTACAGCTACATGGACGGGATGGTTTGGTTGGCGTCGGCATGCTCTTTTTCGGCTTGAATCCGGGCAATGTTGGCGCGGTGCGCCGCATAGGTGGTGGCAAAATTGTGTGTTCCCTGTATATTGCGGACGAAGAAAAGGTAAGGGGTTTTTGCCGGATGCAGTGCAGCGCTGAGTGCCGCGAGGGTGACGCTCCCGATTGGTTCGGGGGGGAGTCCGTAATGGCGATAGGTATTGTAGCGGCTGACATCAGTGCGGATGCGTTCGGGCGTGACGGGCGTATGGGCATAGGGGCCGTAATTGAGGGTGGCATCGAGCTGGAGCTTCATGTGGCGCCGGAGGCGGTTGGCAATAACCGAGGCGATCCGGGGCATTTCCTCGGTGTGCCATGTCTCTTTTTGGATGATGGAGGCGAGAATCAGGGCATGTTTGAATGCAGCCGGATCGTAGTGCATGCCAGCGTGTTCGACCGCACGGCGAAAGGCATGTTCCGACTGGGCTACCATTGCATACAGGGTTGCGCTGGGTATGGTCCGATAGGGGATGGCATAGTGTCCGGCCAAAATGCCTCCGTCTGAATAGGGGGAGTAACGGTAGTAGGCGTTGAGCAGTTTTCCTTCGGGGAGAAGCGTTTGGGAAGCAAGCTGATGGGCAAAGTTCTGGATGGTATCTCCACTGTACATGACGACACGACGGGTCGGTTCGCGGCTGGATTGGATCAGGCGGGCAAAAAATGCTTCCGGCGTGATGGAAAGATAGGGATTGAATCGGATCCAGCCGGGGGCAATGGTT